>NZ_JBFBVU010000069.1:0-3021 GCF_040689105.1 Meridianimarinicoccus marinus | reverse complement strand
TGTCAGGCGATGCGGGTGAGCAGGTCGTCGAGGCTTTTCTTGGCGTCGCCGTAGAACATCCGCGTATTGTCCTTGAAGAACAGCGGGTTCTCGATGCCCGAATAGCCGGTGCCCTGCCCGCGTTTGGACACGAACACCTGTTTCGCCTTCCAGCATTCCAGCACCGGCATCCCGGCGATGGGGCTGTTGGGGTCGTCCTGGGCGGCCGGGTTCACGATGTCGTTCGAGCCGATCACGATCGCCACGTCGGTGTTGGGGAAATCTTCATTGATTTCGTCCATTTCCATGACGATGTCGTAGGGCACCCGCGCCTCGGCCAGCAGAACGTTCATGTGACCAGGGAGGCGTCCGGCAACCGGATGGATCGCAAACCGCACCGTCTTGCCCTTGGCGCGCAGGCGCTTGGTCAGCTCGCTCACCGATTGCTGGGCCTGCGCCACCGCCATGCCGTAGCCGGGGATGATGATGATCTCGTCGGCATCGTCCAGCGCCGCGGCGACGCTGTCGGCATCGGTGGCGATCATCTCGCCCTCGACCGCCATCTGCGGCCCCGAGGTGCCGCCGAAACCGCCCAGGATCACCGACACGAAGGCCCGGTTCATCGCCTTGCACATGATGTAGCTCAGGATCGCCCCCGAAGAGCCCACCAGCGCGCCGGTCACGATCAGCAGATCGTTGCCCAGCGTGAAGCCGATGGCGGCCGCGGCCCACCCCGAATAGCTGTTCAGCATCGACACCACCACCGGCATGTCGGCGCCGCCGATGCCCATGATCAGGTGGTAGCCGATGAAGCCCGCGATCAGCGTCACCAGCACCATGGTCCAGATGCCCGCGCCGGCGATATACATGATCCCCAGCAGCACGCAGAGCGCCAGCGACGCCGCGTTCAGCATATGCCCGCCGGGCAGTTGCTTGGGCTTGCCGTCGACCTTGCCCGCCAGCTTGCCGAAGGCCACGACCGAGCCGGTGAAGGTCACCGCCCCGATGAAGATGCCGAGGAACACCTCGGTCTTCAGGATGCCGATCTCGACGCTGGTCTTCTTGGCCAGGGTGGCCGCGAAGCCCGCCAGCGCGCTCAGGTCGCCGCCGGCCTCCTTCAGCGCGGTCACCGCCCCCAGCTCCAGGTCGGCGTTCAGCCCGATGAAGACCGCCGCCAGACCCACGAAACTGTGCAGGGCGGCCACCAGTTGCGGCATCTCGGTCATCTCGACCCGCTTGGCCACAATGGTGCCGGCGATGGCGCCAAGCGCCACCATCAGGATCACCACGAAATAATTGCCCATGCCCGGCCCGAAGATCGTCGCGACCACGGCGAAGGCCATGCCCACGATCCCGTACCAGATCGCGCGCTTGGCGCTCTCCTGGCCCGAGAGCCCGCCAAGGCTCAGGATGAACAGTACGGCGGCGGCGATATAGGCCGCCGATTGAAGTCCGATACTCATGTCTTGGCTCTCCTCAGGACTTCTGGAACATGGCCAGCATCCGGCGCGTCACCAGGAAGCCGCCGACGATGTTGATCGTCGCAATCAGAATGGACACCGCGGCCAGGATCACCACCAGCCAGTTGCCCGAGCCCACCTGCAACAGCGCCCCCAGGATCACGATGCCCGAGATCGCATTGGTCACCGCCATCAGCGGTGTGTGCAGGCTGTGGGAGACGTTCCAGATCACCTGGAAGCCCACGAAACAGGCCAGCACGAAGACGATGAAATGCGCCATGAAGCTGGCCGGGGCAAAGGCGCCCACGATCAACATCAGCGCCGCGCCCACCCCCAGCAGGGTCACCTGCTGCCTGGTGGCGGCCTTGAAGGCGGCCACTTCCCGGGCCCGCTTTTCTTCCGCCGTCAGCTCCTTGGGTTTCTCCTTGGGCTTCTGCGCCGCGATCGCCGCGATCTTCGGCGGCGGCGGCGGGAAGGTGATCTCGCCCGCATGGGCGATGGTCGCCCCGCGGATCACGTCATCCTCCATGTTGACCACCGGCTGACCGTCCTTCCCGGGCGTCAGATCGGTCATCATGTGGCGGATGTTGGTGGCATAAAGCGTCGAGCTTTGCGCCGCCATCCGGCTGGGGAAATCGGTGTAGCCAACGATGGTCACGCCATTGTCGGTCACGATCTTCTCGTCCGGAACCGTCAGGTCGCAGTTGCCGCCGCGCTCGGCCGCCAGATCGACGATCACCGAGCCCGGCTTCATCGCCTGCACCATGTCCTCGGTCCACAGCTTCGGCGCCGGCCGGTTCGGGATCAGCGCCGTGGTGATGACGATGTCCACCTCCGGGGCCAGCTCGCGGAACTTGGCCAGTTGCGCCTCGCGGAACTCCGGGCTGGAGGGCGCCGCATAGCCGCCCGTCGCCGCGCCATCGGTCTGTTCCTCGTCGAACTCGAGAAAGACGAACTCCGCCCCCATCGATTCGATCTGCTCGGCCACCTCGGGCCGCACGTCGAAGGCCAGGGTGATCGCGCCGAGCGAGGTCGAGGCCCCGATCGCCGCCAGACCGGCCACGCCGGCCCCCACCACCAGAACCTTGGCAGGGGGCACCTTGCCCGCCGCCGTCACCTGGCCGGTGAAGAAACGGCCGAAGTTGGCGCCGGCCTCGATCACCGCGCGGTAGCCCGCGATATTGGCCATCGAGCTCAGCGCGTCCATCTTCTGGGCCCGGCTGATCCGCGGGACCATGTCCATGGCGATCACCGTGGCGCCGCGATCCTTGGCGCGCGCCATCAGCGCCTCGTTCGCCGCCGGCCAGAAGAACGAGATCAGGATCTGCCCCTCGCGCAGCAGATCGACCTCGGATTCTTCCGGAGGCCGCACCTTGGCCACGATGTCGGCGCCCGCATACAGCGCCGCCGCATCCGCCACGACCTCGACCCCGGCCGCGGCATAGGCCGCATCCGAAATCCCCGCCGCAGCCCCGGCCCCGGACTCAACCAGACACCCATAGCCCAGCTTGCCCAACTGACCCGCAGACTGCGGCGTCAAAGCAACCCGACACTCGCCAGGATATATCTCCTTGGGTACTCC
>NZ_JBFBVU010000068.1:0-3273 GCF_040689105.1 Meridianimarinicoccus marinus | reverse complement strand
CTGTTGAACGGTCTCTCTTGATGGTGATGATGGGATTGGGGACGCGCAGATTTGTGTGTTCGTGTTTCAGCGACTGATCGGGAGGATGATCGATGAAATTTGTGACTGCAGCGGCGACAGCCATGGGTCTTGTGCTGGCGGCGGGGTCCGCGATGGCGGCCTGCGAGGATGGCGAGATCGTCATCAAGTTCAGCCATGTGACCAACACCGACAAGCACCCCAAGGGGATTGCCGCCTCGTTGCTGCAAGAGCGTGTGAACGACGAGATGAACGGGACCGCCTGCATGGAGGTCTACCCGAACTCGACGCTTTACAACGATGACCAGGTGCTCGAGGCGATGCTGCAGGGCGACGTGCAGATGGCCGCGCCCTCGCTGTCGAAATTCGAGAAATTCACCAAGAAGTTCCGTATCTTCGACCTGCCGTTCATGTTCAAGAACATGGACGCGGTCGAAGCGTTCCAATCGTCGGAAACCGGCCAGGACATGCTGACCTCGATGGAGCGCCGCGGCCTTCTGGGGCTGGGCTTCTGGCACAATGGCCTGAAACAGTTCTCGGCCAACAAGCCGCTGATCCTGCCCTCGGACGCGGCCGGCCTGAAGTTCCGGGTACAGCCGTCGGACGTGCTGGTGGCGCAGATGGAAGCGCTGGACGCCAGCCCGCAGCCGATGGCCTTCTCCGAGGTCTACGGCGCCCTGCAGACCGGCGTTGTCGACGGCCAGGAGAACACCTGGTCGAACATCTACGGCCAGAAGTTCTTTGAAGTCCAGGACGGCATCACCGAAACCAACCACGGCCTGCTGGACTATATGGTCGTGACCTCGGTCGACTGGTGGGACGGGCTGCCCGAAGACGTGCGCGCCCAGCTGAAGACCATCGTCGAGGAAGTCACCGTGACCCGCAACCAGGCCATCGCGCAGGTGGATGCGGACAACCGGCAGGCGGTTCTGGACGCCGGCGGCGTGATCCGCGAACTGACGCCCGAGCAGCGTGCGGCCTGGGTCGAGGCGATGAAGCCGGTGTGGATCCAGTTCGAAGGCGACGTGGGGGCCGAGGCGATCGACGCGGCCCAGCAGATCAACGCCTCGATGTAATCGCGATCACCAGACAGACAGGCCGTCCGGCGCGACCGGGCGGCCTTTTCCTGAGGGGAGGGAGCAGCCGATGAGCGCGCATTCCAGACATCAACCGCAGACCGCGTTGGGGCGGGCCGTCGCCCGCACCGAAGAAGTCGTCATCGCCGCCATTCTGGGCATCATGGTGCTGCTGACCTTCATCAACGTGGTGCTGCGTTACGTATTCAACGAAAGCCTGATCTGGGGCCTTGAGGTGGTGCTGGTGCTGTTCGCCTGGCTGGTGCTGTTCGGCATCTCGCATGCCTTCCGGATCACCGCCCACCTGGGCGTGGACGCGGTGATCAACCTGCTGACGGCGCCGAAACAGCGCGTCCTGGCGATCATCGCGGCGCTGTGCTGCTGCCTGTACGCGATCCTGCTGATGAAGGGGGCCTGGGATTACTACGCGCCGTTTGCCGGGATGGACGCGACCACCGGGCGCTGGTTCCCGACCGGTCTGGCCGACAGCCGCGACCAGGCCTGGTACGAGACCGACCAGATCCCGATGGTGGACTGGCTGCGCTGGCTGGAGCCGATCTTCAACGAGGGCGAGACCTACGAGAAACTGCCGCGAATGGTGCCCTATCTGATCCTGCCCGTGGGCTGCCTGCTGCTGCTGGTGCGGGTGGTCGAGGTGACCGTCGGCATCATCAAGGGCACCCATGAGAGCCTGATTGTGAGCCACGAGGTCGAGGACCAGGTCGACGACCTCAGCGCCACCCACCACGACACGCCCTTCGGCAAGGACACCTGACCCATGGAAATCGTACTTCTGTTCTTGATGGTCATCGGCCTGCTGCTGATCGGCGTGCCGATCGCGGTGGGGCTGGGCCTCAGCTCGATCATCTTCCTGCTGCTCAATTCCGACAGCTCGCTGGCCTCGGTGGCGCAATCGCTCTACCAGGCGATGGCCGGGCACTACACGCTGCTGGCGATCCCGTTCTTCATCCTGGCCTCGAGCTTCATGTCCACCGGCGGGGTGGCGCGGCGGATCATCCGCTTTGCCATCGCCTGCGTCGGCCACCTGCCGGGCGGTCTGGCGATCGCCGGCGTCTTTGCCTGCATGATCTTCGCCGCACTCTCGGGCTCGTCGCCGGCGACGGTCGTGGCGATCGGTTCCATCGTCATCGCGGCGATGCAGAAGGTGGGCTATTCCAAGGACTTCGCCGCCGGGGTCATCTGTAACGCCGGCACCCTGGGCATCCTGATCCCGCCCTCCATCGTGATGGTGGTCTATGCCTCGGCCACCGATGTCTCGGTCGGGCGGATGTTCCTGGCCGGGGTCATTCCGGGCCTGATGGCGGGTCTGATGCTGATGATCACCATCTATGTCATCGCCAAGGTCAAGAACCTGCCCAAGGGCGACTGGCTGGGCTGGAGCGAGGTCGGCGACTCCTTCCGCGACGCCTTCTGGGGGCTGATGCTGATCGCCATCATCATGATCGGCATCTACGGCATTCCCGGCCTGACCGGCGCCATCTTCACCCCCACCGAAGCGGCCGCCGTGGCCTCGGTCTATGCCTTCCTGGTGGCCTGTTTCGTCTATCGCGACATGGGTCCGCTGGCCACCAAGGACGGTCAGCGCAACACCTCGCTGCTGCGCAAGCCGCAGGCGCTGATCACGGCGTTCTTCCACCGCGACACGATCAACACGCTCTATGATGCGGGCAAGCTGACCATCACGCTGATGTTCATCATCGCCAACGCGCTGATCCTGAAACACGTGCTGACCGACGAACAGGTGCCCCAGCACATCGCCGAGGCGATGCTGGGCGCGGGCCTGGGTCCGATCACCTTCCTGATCGTGGTCAACGTGATCCTGCTGATCGGCGGCCAGTTCATGGAGCCCTCGGGCCTGCTGGTCATCGTCGCGCCGCTGGTCTTCCCGATCGCCATCCAGCTGGGCATCGACCCGATCCACCTGGGCATCATCATGGTGGTCAACATGGAGATCGGCATGATCACCCCGCCGGTGGGCCTGAACCTCTTCGTGACCTCCGGCGTCGCCGGCATGCCGATGATGGCCGTCGTCCGAGCCGCCCTGCCGTTCCTGGCCGTGCTCTTCGTCTTCCTCATCATGGTCACCTACATCCCCGCCCTCTCGACCTTCCTCCCAACAGCACTCATGGGACCGGAAATCATAACGAACTAGGGCGGA
>NZ_JBFBVU010000067.1:0-3518 GCF_040689105.1 Meridianimarinicoccus marinus | reverse complement strand
CAGAATCCCGTTTTCATTCCCGGGCCGACCAACATTCCCGAAAGCCTGCGCAAGGCTTGCGATATGCCCACCATCGACCACCGGTCGCCGCTGTTCGGCCAGATCCTGCATCCGGCGCGCGACGGCGTGCGCAAGATCCTGAAAAGCGACACGGCCGAGGTCTTCATCTTTCCCTCTACCGGCACCGGCGGCTGGGAAACCGCGCTGACCAACACGCTGTCGGCGGGCGACAGGGTTCTGGCGGCGCGCAACGGCATGTTCAGCCACCGCTGGATCGACATGTGCCAGCGTCACGGGCTGGACGTTCAGATCGTCGAAACCCCCTGGGGCGACGGGCTGCCGGCGGATCGCTATGAAGAGATCCTGACCGCCGACACCGCGCACCAGATCAAGGTCGTTCTGGCCACCCACAATGAAACCGCCACCGGCGTGAAATCCGATATTGCCGCCGTCCGCCGGGCGCTGGACGCGGCGGGCCACCCGGCGCTGCTGTTTGTCGACGGTGTCAGCTCGATTGCCTCGATGGATTTCCGCTTCGACGACTGGGGGGTGGATGTTGCGGTTGCCGGCTCGCAAAAGGGCTTCATGCTCACCGCCGGTCTGGCCATCGTCGGCTTCAGCGCCAAAGCGATGGAGGCCACCAAAACCGCCGGACTGCCGCGCACCTTCTTTGATGTGCACGACATGGCCAAGGGGTATGCCAACAACGCCTATCCCTACACCCCCGCAGTCGGCCTGCTGAACGGGTTGAACCTGTCCTGCCAGATGCTGCTGAGCGAAGGTCTGGACAACGTCTTTGCCCGGCATCACCGGATTGCCGAAGGGGTGCGCGCCGCAGTCTCCGCCTGGGGGCTGGAACTCTGCGCCAATGACCCGTCGGTCCATTCCGATACGGTCAGCGCCATCCGCACGCCCGAGGGTTTCAACGCCACCGACATCGTCACCCATGCGGCCACCACCTATGGTGTCGCTTTCGGGGTCGGTCTGGGCGAGGTTTCGGGCAAGGTGTTCCGCATCGGCCATCTGGGCAGCCTGACCGATGTCATGACCCTGTCGGGCATCGCCACCGCAGAGATGTGCATGGCCGATCTGGGTCTGGATATCCCGCTGGGCTCGGGCGTGGCGGCGGCGCAGGAATATTACCGTGGCCACCCTGCGGCCAGCCTGAAAACCGCGGCGTGATGAAGGATCTGTCGATGCACATCCCCACCTATGACGACATGCTGGCGGCGCATAAGCGGATCAAGCCGCACATCCGCCGCACGCCGGTGCGCACCTCGGACTATCTGAACGAGTTGACCGGCGCGCAACTGTTCTTCAAATGCGAGAACTTTCAGGAACCGGGCGCCTTCAAGGTGCGCGGCGCCACCAACGCGGTCTTCGGGCTGGACGAAGGGCAGGCGGCCAAGGGGGTCGCCACCCATTCGTCGGGCAACCACGCGTCCTGCCTGTCCTATGCCGCCATGCGCCGGGGCATTCCCTGCAACGTGGTGATGCCGCGCACCGCGCCGCAGGCCAAGAAGGACACCGTGCGCCGTTATGGCGGCAAGATCACCGAATGCGAGCCCTCGACCTCGTCGCGCGAAGCCACTTTCGCGCAGGTGCAGGCCGAAACCGGCGGCGACTTCGTGCATCCCTACAACGACCCGCGCGTGATCGCCGGGCAGGGGACCTGCGCCAAGGAATTCACCGAACAGACCGACGGTCTGGACATGGTGGTCGCGCCCATCGGTGGCGGCGGCATGATCTCGGGCACCTGCCTGACCCTGTCGACGCTGGCCCCCGAAACCAAGGTTATCGCCGCCGAGCCCGAACAGGCCGACGACGCCTATCGCAGCTTCAAGGCCGGGCATATCATCGCCGACGATGCCCCCAAGACCATCGCCGACGGGCTGCTGGTGCCCCTGAAGGACCTGACCTGGCATTTCGTGTCGAACCATGTGAGCGAGATCTACACCGCGTCGGACGCCGAGATCATCGCGGCCATGAAACTGACCTGGAAGCACTTGCGCGTGGTCATGGAACCCTCCAGCGCCGTGCCGCTGGCCACCATCCTGAAAAATCCCGATGCGTTCAAAGGCAAGCGCGTCGGCGTCATCATCACCGGCGGCAATGTCGATCTCGACAAACTGCCCTGGACCCAATGAGGGAGCAACTCCAATGAACGCACCTGTCAATCTCGACGATCTCGACGTGGGCTTCGACGTTCCGGCCGTGCCCGGCATGGACGCCGCGGACATCCAGACCCCTTGTCTGGTCCTCGATCTGGACGCGCTGGAACGCAACATCACCAAGATGGGCGATTACGCCAAGGCGCACGGCATGCGCCACCGGGTGCACGGCAAGATGCACAAATCGGTGGATGTGGCCAAGCTGCAGGAACGTCTGGGCGGTGCCATCGGCGTTTGCTGCCAGAAGGTCTCCGAGGCCGAGGTCTTTGCCCGCGGCGGCATCAAGGATGTGCTGGTGTCCAACCAGGTCCGCGACCCGGCCAAGATCGACCGGCTGGCCCGCCTGCCGAAACTGGGCGCGCGCACCATCGTCTGCGTCGATGACATCGACAATGTGGCCGACCTGTCGGCGGCGGCCCAGAAGCACGGCACCCAGATCGAATGCTTCGTCGAGATCGACTGCGGCGCCGGGCGCTGCGGCGTGACCACCACCGAGGCCGTGGTCGAGATTGCCCGCGCCATCGATGCCGCCCCGGGCCTGAAATTCACCGGCATCCAGGCCTATCAGGGCGCGATGCAGCATCTGGACACCTATGAGGCGCGCAAGGAAAAGCTGGACATTGCCATTGCCCAGGTGCGCGACGCGGTCGAGGGTCTGAAGGCCGTCGGGCTGGACTGCGAACTGGTGTCGGGCGGCGGCACCGGCTCGTACTATTTCGAGGCCAACTCGGGTGTCTATAACGAGCTTCAGTGCGGCTCCTACGCCTTCATGGATGCCGATTACGGCCGCATTCTGGACAAGGACGGCAAGCGCATCGATCAGGGCGAATGGGAAAACGCCTTCTTCATCCTGACCCAGGTGATGAGCCACGCCAAGGCCGACAAGGCGATCTGCGACGCCGGTCTGAAGGCGCAATCGGTGGACAGCGGCCTGCCGTTCATCTTCGGGCGCGACGACGTGGAATACATCAAGTGCTCGGACGAGCACGGGGTCATCTCGGACCCGAACGGCGTGCTGAAGGTGGGCGACAAGCTGCGGCTGGTGCCCGGCCATTGCGACCCGACCGCCAATGTCCACGACTGGTATGTGGGCGTGCGCGGTGACAGGGTCGAAACGCTCTGGCCGGTCTCGGCCCGTGGCAAGGCCTACTGAGGACGATCCGTTTCGGTGGGGGCGGCTCGGGAGGAGCCGTAAAGTCGCCCGTGTGTATGCCTTCCCACCGGCAGTGGCACACGGGCGCGCGAACGGAATTTGGAGAATGACATGTTGATCGTACCCGAACGCGACATTGCCGACCTGATGACGCGCGACGCGGCCTTTGCCGCGGTCGAGAAGGTCTTTGCCGC
>NZ_JBFBVU010000066.1:0-4629 GCF_040689105.1 Meridianimarinicoccus marinus | reverse complement strand
GGGGCGGACGCACCCACCTGCTCAGCCCCGCCATGGCCGCCGCCGCCGCCGTCACAGGCAAGCTGACTGACGTGCGCTACATTTAGGACCTGCAAGATATGGAAAAATTCACCAATTTGACGGGCATTGCCGCGCCCCTGCCCATGATCAATGTCGACACCGACATGATCCTGCCCAAGAACTACATGAAGACGATTTCACGCAAAGGTCTGGGGGCCGCGCTGTTCGCGGACCTTCGTTACGATGCGCGCGGCGCGGAAAACCGAGATTTTGTTCTCAACAACGTGCCTTATGGCGACGCGAGAATACTGGTGTCAGGGGCGAATTTCGGATGTGGCTCCAGCAGGGAACACGCGCCCTGGGCGCTGCTGGATTTCGGCATTCGTTGCATTATCGCGCCCAGCTTTGCCGACATCTTTTTGGGAAACTGTTTCAAGAACGGTATTCTGCCGATTGCCCTTCCGCAGGGTGACGTCGATGTGCTGATGGCAGATGCGCGAAATGCGGACACTGCCGTTCTCACGGTTGATCTGCTGGCCGGGACAATTGTCCGGTTCAACGGCGAACGGATCGGCTTTGAAATCGATCGGTTTCGTCGGCAATGTCTCCTGGATGGCGTGGATGAAATTGCCATGACCCTGAATAACGCCGAAGCGGTCAGCAAGTTCGAAACGCAGGCAAAGGAGTTGCGGCCATGGGTCTAGTGGTCCGCTGAAATTGTCGCGGCGCTGGCAGGTTGTCCCGATATGGGGATCGCAAGCCGTGTTGGTTGGGGGCAGTCCCGACGTCTGGCGGCTGCATCCGGGGCCCGTTTCAGGCTTCTTTCTGTCAGCAGCCAGGGCCGTAAGGGGTGGTTGTTGGCAGCCATCGCCCGGATGAAGCGGGAACGCACCCTTCCGCCGTCGCGATCGGCGGTCTGTGCCATGCCACCGCCGGATTTCGCCCAACCGAAGGCTTCTTGGATAAGCTTGCGGTGTTTCCGGGAAAGGGCATGGCCTTCGTGCAGGGTGGAGCAGCCGTCGCTTGCCGAATACGGCGAATTCCGAGCGACATGCGGGGTTACACAATCTTGGCGCAGATCGCCGACGAACCCGGCGGCGTCAAATCCGTCGCAAGCGGCATTCGGCACGGCAATCGACCAAGGCGTAATTGTTCGACAACAGCGGTGCGACCACGTGGTGCGCCAGGATCGCCGCCATCACCTTGCGCGACATCTCGGTGGTCAGCAGCCGGTCGTAGTTCCTGGTCAATACGGTCGAGTCCAAGACCGGATCGTCAATGCCCGGATCAACGAACCAGCGCAACAGCAGGGTATACTGCATCTATTCCATCAACTACAGCCCGGCCCGGACCGCGAACAGGATTTGACGCCGGCCCGCCCGGATTAACGATAGTGTCCCGGGAAATGGTGTGACTTTTGCTCTTCGGCCGTGGCTTGGCCGCAGTTGCAGGGCGGCGATTTTCGCCGGGTCCTTGGCGGCAGTGTCGCAAATGGTGGCGAAGGCCACGCCCATCATGTCGCGCCGCGTGATGGCCCATTCATCATTCCGCTCAAGCATCAGAGCGCCGACCAGGCGCGTCACCGCGGCGGCGTTGGGGAAGATGCCGACGACATTGGTCCGGTGCGCCATCGTCTTGTTCAAGCGCTCCAGCGGGTTCGTCGTGTGTATCTTCGCCCAGTGTTCCCTGGGGAAGCGCTTGGAGGCCAGGACATCCTCTTCGGCGCGGCGCGTCAGTTCAGCGAGCCTTGGACGACGCGGCGCGAACGCGTCGATCAGCCTGGCTCAGTGGTCTTTCGATGCCGCACGCGTGTCCTGGTCGAAGGCGGTTCGAAGCGCGGCGGTGATGATCGGGCGGTCCTTCTTGTCGACGCAGGCGAGCCCATTGCGCATGAAATGCACGCGACAGCGCTGGACGGTCGCGCCGAGCACCATGGCGGCTGCGGCCTTCAGGCCCTTGTGGTCGTCGGCGACGACGAGGCGAGTCCCCGCGCAGGAATCCTTCCCGGCAGACCTCCGCCTCGCTGGGCTGGACGGCGCTGCCCAGAACCTCGCGGCCCCGTCCAGGTTGACCGCCACGGTCCCTATGGCGGCGACGCTCACGTTCCGGCCGGAGCGGCGGACCGTGATGCAGGTGGCGTCGCGCCAGAGGCAAGGCCATTCCCCTTCCAGCGGGCCAGGGACGCCTCGGCCCGTTCATCGATCTCGCCGCAGAGCCGTGAGACCTGGCGCTTCGACACGCCGGGGATGCCCATCATCTTGACCGGATCGTCCACCGAGCGCGTCGAGAGACCCTGAACATAGGCCTCCTTTATGACCACCGTCATCGTTCGGCGGGGCACTTGATTCACAGGACCAGTTGCCCTTCCGCCGCACTCTCCGCCGCCCGGCGCGGTGGCCCGGAACCCAAGAACGTCGCTGCCCTTGCGCAGCTTCGGGATTCTGACATCGACCGTCCCGGCGCGGGTCTTCCGCCGCCAGTTGCGGCGGTCGCAGGTCTTGGTGTTCCTTACCCGGCTGGACCCGTGCCTCACAGGCATGGAAGCCTGCGCGGCGGCCCATCATCGGGCGCGGGAACTGACCGCCCTTGGCCATGAAGTCCGTCTCATGCCCGCTGCCTATGTGAAGCCATATGTGAAGAGGGGTAATACTGATGCCGCTGATGCCGAGGCCATTTGCGACGCGGTGACTCATCCGACAATGCGCTTCGTGCCAGTGAAGTCGGCAGTGCGGCAGGCGGCCCTGCTCGATCACAAGGCAAGGGACTTCCTGGTCCGGCAGAGGACGCAAATCGTAAACGCTATCCGTGCGCACCTGGGTGAGTTCGGGATCGTCGTGCCAAAGGGAATCCAAAATGTTGATCGCCTTCTCGACGCGGCCCGCGATGTGCACTCTACGACCCGTCCGGCACTGGACATGCTGGCCGGCCGACTGCGCGACACACAGGCTCGGATCGAGGATGTCACCGCCCGGATCGGAGCGATGCAAGCCGAAGACGCGCTGCCGCGCCGACTGGCGACAGTGCCCAGAGTGGGCACGATCTCGTCCAGCGCATTCACGGCTTTGGTGCGTGGCTTCACCAGCTGCTCGCGCGTCCGGAACGCGACCGCCCGGGCCTGCTGTTCGGCCGTCTCCGGGTCAACAAAGCGCATGGTCGGCTGTGTTGCCGCCTCCGCAATGGCCTCGGCGTCCGCCGCGTCATTCTTCCGGCGCTTCAGGAACGGCTTGACGTAGTGCGGCGCAATGAGGCGGACCCGGTGCCCGTGACCGGTCAGTTCCCGCGCCCAATGATGGGTTCTTGGACGGGCGGAAATTCTGACGACGACCGAGGGCACGTTGGTTAGCACATCAGAAGAGCAAAAACTCTGACATCGGCCAAGCGCGCGTTGGGGAGCACATCATAAGCCGCTGTACTTGCGCCCGAATGTCCGGTCGGAAGGGGGGCCTGTTTACTCAACACCCGAACCGGCGTCCTGGCATTCGGGTTCCATTCCGCAGATCCGCTGACCCTTTCCCTATATGGCGTCACCCGCGGCCACCATTGTTTCGGTGGCCGGGGATGTGGTGTTCAGGCGAAAATGAACCCGTCCGCATCGCTGTCGATATTGAGAGTGAAGGAGTCTTCTACGAAATCCAGGTCTCCACCCGACGCCCGCACCGTGTAGTCGATACTGAAGTCAGGAATGCTGGCCTGTTCGTAAAGCGACACCTCCTTGATCCGGACGCCGGTGTTCGGCCCGTCGAAGTTGATGAACACGAAGACCTCGTCGAAGTCTTCGCCGGCATCAAGGGCATCCGTCTCCACATCGAACGGTTCGCCTGAAAGGAAGTCGATCAGGAGTTGCGAATTGCCCTTCGGCAAGTTCTCGTCAAGATAGGCGACATCCGCGATCAGGCTGCCGTCGTCGTAGGCCACGAACCGTATGTCAAAAGTATTGGCCGCTCCGGTGGCGCCCTCGAACAACAGCTGGATTCCACTGACGTCATCCGAGAACGATATTCTCAGCTGTTCGCCCGGGTCCATCTGGTTGTCCTTCAGGCCGATCCCCGGCGTGCTGATGTTCACATCGTCATCCGGACCGCCGTCTGGCGCTGGTGGCGGCGGCTGGTTGCCGGCCGCATATTCGACCTGTGCATCCCCATTGAAGTTGTTGGACAGGAAACCGTCGAAGGTGACGATCGTACCGGACGGGGCTGGCACCACCTCCGTTTCGCTCGGCCCGCCGGCGTCGACCGAGGATATGCCAAGAGCGTTCAGCACCACCGGCGCGCTCTGAAGCACTTCGAAGGTATAGCCGCCAGGAGCATTGTCATCGAGCGTGATCCTGAACAGATCGCCGTAGATTGCCGACGAATAGGTTATCACCGTATCGCCCACCGAGAGCGTTTCGGTGATGGTGCCAAGCACCGTATCGTCGGGCAGCTGCTCGGTGTAACCGACGAAGGTGAACGTCCCCGCGCTGTCGTTGCCGTAATCGAGGAAGCCTGCGTCGCTGGTGGTATCGCCGTTGACAAAATCCACGGTTCCGTCAGCGATGGCCGGCGAGATCACCGGCCCGTCGTCGCGGAAGCCGAAGGAGGTCGAGATGTCGACCGGCAGCGCGTCGGTGTCGCCGTCGCCATCCTCGGC
>NZ_JBFBVU010000065.1:0-5862 GCF_040689105.1 Meridianimarinicoccus marinus | reverse complement strand
CCGCCGCCGCCCAGAACGCCCTGCGCATCGCCGGCAAGCGGCCGCAGGACATTCGGATCGCCGGGATGGGCGACGGTGCTGCGGGCGTTGCCTGCCTGACCATGCTGCACAAGATGGGCGTACCCCTGTCCAACATCAGCGTTTTTGATCGTGACGGGGTGCTGCATCCGGGCCGGGGCGATCTTGCGCCGGAACAGATGCGCCTTGCCACCGCTGCCGAAGGCACGCAACTGGCCGAAGCCATCACCGGCGCCGACATGTTCCTGGGCCTGTCCGGCCCCGGACTGCTGCCGGCGGATCTGGTGGCCCTGATGGACGACAAGCCGATCCTGTTCACCCCGGCCAACCAGGTGCCCGAGATCATGCCCGAGGCCGCGCGCAAGGCCGCCCCCGGCGCGATGATTGCCACGGGCCGGTCGGATTTTCCCAATCAGGTGAACAACGTCCTGTGCTTTCCCTTCATCTTTCGCGGCGCGCTGGACGTAGAGGCCATCGGCATCAACGACGCCATGAAGCTGGCCTGCGTCGATGCCTGCGCGGCGATGGAGACCGGCGTGGCGCGCCGCAAGCTCGATCTTGAGGCCTACCGTCAGAGCCTTTAGGCGCCGGTCTTCAAATCCGCGCTGATCATGCGCGGCGTGTTCGAGACCGCGCGCCAGTCCCGCCGCCGCATCGTCTTTGCCGAGGGCGAGGATGACCGCGTTCTGCGCGCGGCCCAAGCCATCGCAGAAGACAGCACCGACATGCCGATCCTTGTCGGGCGGCCCGAGGTCATCGCCCAGCGGCTGGATCGCGCCGGCCTGACCATCCAGCCGGGCCGCGATTTCCAGATCGTGAACCCGCAAAGCGACGACCGCTACCACGACTACTGGCAATGCTATAACGCGGACCTGCAACGGCGCGGCGTGACACCGGATTTGGCCAAGGCGGTGCTGCGCACCAGCACCATCGCCATTGCCGCCGTCATGGTGCGCCGGGGCGATTCCGACAGCCTGATCTGCGGCACCTTCGGGCATTACAAGTGGCATCTGAACTACGTCACCCAGATGTTGCAGACCGGTGAGCACGCCCCCACCGGCGCCCTGTCGCTGGTGCTGCTAAACGACGGCCCGCTGTTCGTGGCCGACACCCATGTCACCGTCGAACAGACCCCGGACAGCCTGGCCCGCACGGTGATCGCCGCGGCCCGCCACGTGCGCCGCTTCGGGTTGGAACCGCGGATCGCGCTGTACTCCGGCTCGCAATTCGGCAAGCCCGACAGCCGCTCGGGCCGGGCCATGCGCGGGGCGCTGGACATTCTGGACAGCCAACCGCGCGATTTCGAATACGAGGGCGAGATGGACAGCGATGCCGCCCTCGACCCCGATCTGCGGAACCGGTTGACCGGGCGCGCCAACGGGCTGGTCTACGGCAATACGGATGCCGCAGGCGCGGCCCGTAACCTGTTGAAAAGCATTGGTGGAGGACTTGAGGTCGGGCCGATCCTGATGGGCGTGGACAACCGCGCCCACATCGTGGCCCCCGGCGTTACCGCGCGCGGATTGCTCACTATCGCCGCGTTGGCCGGCGCGGATGTCTCCAGAAACGGCTGACGCGGCGGGCCCGTTCGGTGCTGCTGGAGCCGGACGGGCGACACCGACTTGCCCACCCATGGGCATTCTGGAAAGGAGGAGGAGAGGCCCCATGACATCTGATCAAACGATCGATGCCGTGAACGAGAAATTGCCGTCAGGCAAACTGATGACCCTTGGACTTCAGCACGTGCTGGTGATGTATGCGGGCGCGATTGCCGTGACGCTGATGCGCGTCGGTATCAACTGGATCTTCGGCATTCCCGTTGGCCCGACCGCGCCGCAGGTGGTCGATCCGGCCCATGCCGCCTGGCTGGCCCGGGTGACCGAACTGGGCGCGGGCGCCGTTCCCGACATGCCCGGAGGCCTGAAACTTGCCCCGACCCTGAACAACGTGAACTATGCCACGCCGCAGAACATGATGATCTCGGCGCTGGTGCTGGGCACGATCGTGGTTGTCATGAAATACGCGCGCGGATTTCTGGCCAATGCCTCGGTGCTTATCGGGATCGTGACCTGCGCGCTGGCCGCCACCTCGCTGGACATCATGCAATTTGACCATGTGGCCAAGGCCGGCTGGTTCGAACTGGTGACGCCGTTCCGCTTCGGACTGCCGATCTTCGACCCGGTCATGATCCTGACCATGACGCTGGTGACGGGGGTCGTGATGATCGAATTCACCGGCATGTTCATGGCCGTAGGAGACATCTGCGGCAAGAAGATCGAACGTCCCTCGCTGTCGGCCGGGCTGAGGACCGGCGGTCTGGGCACGCTGATCGGAGGGCGGTTCAACACCTTCCCCTGTATCTCGTTCAGCCAGAACGTCGGCCTTGTGGGGGTCACCGGCATCCGCGCGCGCTAAGTCTGCGTGGCGGGGGCGTGCACTGATCGCACCGGCCACGGCAATCAGAAAGGCAGTCGCCCCGGTTTCAGAAGGGGCGCTCAGGCGTTGGGCGGGTTGGCCAGAAGCCCCTGCATGGTTCGCACGCCGTGATCGACGGCAAATTCCACCAGCAGGCGCACCTTGGGATCCTGCAGCTTCCTGTGCGGATACAGGCAGCCAAAGACCGAAGGTGCGGGGCGGGCGTGCGGCAAAACCTCGACCAGCCGCCCGGCGGCCAGATGCGCGGCCACGTCGAATTTCGGCTTGTTTGCGATACCGGCCCCGGCCAAGGCCCAGTCGGTCAGCACATCGCTGTCATCGGCATCGAACTTGCCACTGACCTCGAACTTGCGCAGCCCATCGGGGGTGTTCAGCAGCCAGAAATACTCGGGCGAGCGCGGATAGCGCAGCAGCAGGCAGTTGTGGCCGCGCATCAGATCCTCGGGGTCGGCGGGCACGCCAAACCGCTCCAGATAGGACGGCGCGGCACAAAGCACGCGCGGGCAATCGGCGATCTTGCGCAGCTTCAGGCTGCTGTCATGCGGGGTGCCGACGAAGAAGGCCACGTCCAGACCGTCGGCCAGCAGATCGACCTTGCGATCCGACATGCGCATGCGCACCTCGATGCCGGGGTTGCGCTCCACGAAATCGGGGATCATCGGCGCGATGATGCGCCGCCCGACGCCCAGCGGCGCGGTGATGCGGATCACCCCGCGCGGTGCGGTCGAAAACTCGGCCACCACCGCTTCGGCCTGATCCACCGTTTCCAGAACGCGGCGGGCTTCTTCATAGAACCGCTGGCCAACCTCGGTGGGGGTCAGCGACCGCGTGGTGCGATTGAACAGCCGCACGCCCAGATGCTGCTCCAACTCCTTGATGCGTTTGCTGGCCACGGCGGGGGTCAGCCGCAGGTCGCGTCCGCCCGCGGTGATGCTGCCAAGCTCGACCACGCGGGTGAACACCCGCAGACTTTCCAGATAGGCCATTCAGAACACGCCCATTTTTTTCGCGTGGCCGCCCCTTGGCCAGCACCGCGCCATTTTCAACGATCTGTTGAAAGTTATTCCCAAACAACGCCGTTTGTCGAGGCAGTCGCGCGGAGTAGAGTTGAGATACCCGCTTTCCCCAGCCTGACCGGAGGCCCGATGGACCCGCAACCCCATATCCGCTTTCTTCTCAACGGAACCGAGATCACGGCCAGCGACGTGCCCGCCACGCAGACGCTGCTGGATTTCCTGCGCATCGACCGCCGCCTGACCGGCACCAAGGAAGGCTGCGCCGAAGGCGATTGCGGCGCCTGCACCGTGCTGGTTGGCCGGCTGCATCAGGGCAGCCTGCGGTACGAGCCGGTGAACGCCTGCATCCGCTTTCTGGCCTCGTTGAACGGCTGCCATGTGGTCACCGTCGAACATCTGTCGGGCCCCGATGGCCGCCTGCATCCGGTGCAGCAGGCGATGGTGGATTTCCACGGCAGCCAATGCGGGTTCTGCACGCCGGGCTTCGTGATGTCGCTGTATGCGCTGTGGATGCAATGCCCGCAGCCGACCCAGACGCAGGTCGAAACCGCGATCCAGGGCAACCTGTGCCGCTGCACGGGGTACGAACCAATCGTCAAGGCGGCGCTGGCGGTCAACACCTACGGCAGCCCGGCCAGCGACTATCTGACCCGCGAACGTACCGCGATCACCGCGCAGCTGGAAGCGATGCAACCCAAGGTCCGGGTCGAGGTCGGCCCCGCCGACAACCGCGCCATCCTGCCCGTCGATCTGGATGATCTGGGGCAGGTTCTGGCCGAGACACCCAAGGCCACCATCGTCGCCGGGGCCACCGACGTGGGGCTGTGGGTGACCAAGTTCATGCGCCCGATCTCGCCGGTGGTGTTCATCGGGCATCTTGAGGACCTCAAGACCATCGAATTGACCGACACCGATCTGACCCTTGGCGCCGGTGTCACCTATGATGAGGCCGAGGCGGCGATCCGCGAGGCCTTCCCGCATCTGGGCGATTTCTGGGATCGCATCGCCGGTTGGCAGGTGCGCAGCATGGGCACCATCGGCGGCAATATCGCCAATGGCTCGCCCATCGGTGACACCCCACCGGTGCTGATCTCGCTGGGCGCCGAGGTGACGCTGCAAAAGGCCGGCGGTCAACGCAGCCTGCCGCTGGAGGACTTCTTCATCGACTACGGCAAGCAGGATCGCGAGCTGGGCGATTTCGTCGCCAGCCTGCGGATTCCGCGCCCCGCACCGGGCCAGATCGACGCCGCCTACAAGATCTCGAAACGCCGGGACGAGGATATCTCCTCGGTCGCCGCCGGGATCACCGTGGTGGTCGCGGAGGGCAATGTGGCCGAGGCCCGCATCGCGTTCGGCGGCATGGCCGCCACCCCGAAACGCGCCGCCAAGGCCGAAGCCGCGCTGCGCGGCCAGCCCTTTGGCGCAGCCGCTTTCGAAGCCGCCGCCAAGGCCCTGGCCGAAGATTTCACACCGCTGACCGACTGGCGGGCCTCTGCCGACTACCGGCAACTCGTGGCGGCAAACCTGCTGCGGCGGTTCTGGCTAGAGCATGGCGATCCGGCGCAGGCGCCCGACAGCCAGGCCGTGGCCTGAAAGGAGACGACGATGAAGGACATGCACACCATCAGCGGCGCGGTCAGCAAGGACCGCATCCATGACAGTGCCACCAAGCACGTCACCGGACAGGCCGAATACACCGACGACATTGCCGAACCCAAGGGCACGCTGCACGCTTATCTTGGCGTCGCCTCGGTCGCGCACGGACGCATCCGCGCCATGGACCTGAGCGCGGTCCGCGCCGCGCAGGGGGTGGTCGATGTTCTGACCGCCGAAGATATTCCCGGCGTCAACGACATCAGCCCCACCGGGCGTCATGACGAACCGGTGTTTCCCACCAAGCTGGTGGAATACCACGGCCAGCCCCTGTTCGCGGTCGTCGCCGAAAGCCGCGATGCGGCCCGGCGCGCGGCGGAACTGGCCGAGATCGACTATGTGGAACTGCCCCATGCCATCGACGCCCCGGCGGCGCAGGCAGCGGGCATGCCCATGGTCACCGATCCGCTGACCCTGCAACGCGGCGATGTGGCCACCGGTCAGGCGGCAGCCGCGCACCGGGTTCAGGCGCGCATGGTCGTCGGCGGTCAGGATCATATGTATCTGGAGGGCCATATCGCCTTTGCCATTCCCGGCGAGGATGACGATGTGATCGTGCATTGCTCGACCCAGCACCCCAGCGAGGCCCAGCACATGGTCGCCCATGTGCTGGGGGTGCCGTCGAACGCAGTGACGGTGAACGTCCGCCGCATGGGCGGCGGGTTCGGCGGCAAGGAAAGCCAGATGAACATCTTCTGCGCCGTGGCCGCCATCGCCGCCAAGCGCCTGAACCGCCCGG
>NZ_JBFBVU010000064.1:0-5958 GCF_040689105.1 Meridianimarinicoccus marinus | reverse complement strand
TCGATGGTGGGCATATCGCAAGCCTTGCGCAGGCTTTCGGGAATGTTGGTCGGCCCGGGAATGAAAACGGGATTCTGGCTTGTCATTGATGCGCCCTTACTCTGGTTCTCGCGCGGCTCTGTCCGCAATGCTGTCTTCGAAGAGGAACGCTGCGCGCCTGCGGTTTGTGCGCGTCGTGAATTCCTCCACCGCGGCTTTTGGCACGTCCGCCGATCCGTCGGTCGACAACTAGATAGATGGAGCGCTTACGAGCGATGAAGACCCGGATCGGCAAATCATTTTTGCGGAACGGGGAAGGAAGAACGACCAGGTGATCGCTTCCGAAGGTTCGTGATGGACTTTAGTTGGCTTGTAGCACCAGATAGTTTCCTATGTTTTCTGCGCTTACGGTGATTTCGTGCTAATGTGAGGCTCGGGTCGCTAGCCAGATTATTGCTAAAAGGGGGGGCATTGGACTATTTCGCATCCATGAAAGCCTTTGTCCGCACAGTCGAGCTGGGAAGCTTCACCCGTGTGGCCGAAGAGGCCGGGATGAAGGTTTCTACCGTCTCCCGCCATGTTTCCGCTCTGGAGGCGGATCTTGGCGCTGCCATGTTCAACCGCACAACAAGACAGATACACCTGACAGAGGCCGGAGCCACCTTCTACGAGTACGCGTCGCGTCTCCTCACCGAACTCGAAGAGGCACGAAATGCCACATCCATGCTCAACGCCGAACCGCGCGGTCTCCTGCGGATCAATATTCCGACAACCTTTGGACGGCTTCACGTGATGCCGCACATGAAGGTTTTTCTTGCGCAAAACCCCGAGATCCGGATCGATGCGACGCTGACGGACGAAACGGTGGACATCATTTCAACCGGAACCGACGTAGCCGTGCGGATCGGTGTGTTGGCGGATTCGAGCCTCCTAGCTAGAAAGCTCGCTCCGCTGCAACATCTGCTTGTCGCCAGTCCTGACTACCTTGCAACCAAGGGTGAGCCAACGACGCCTGAGGAACTGGCAAGCCACGAGTGTCTGGTTTTGGCATTGCAGCAGGGCAATTCCCGGTTTTTCTGGGAGAGAATGGAAACGCCGGACACACTCTCCGAGATCACGGTCAATGGAATCCTGCGCGCGAACGACGCCCAGGTACTGCAGAGTGCAGCTTGCGATGGGCTTGGGATCGCGCTCCTTCCTTCATGGCTCGTCAGTCAAGACATCCATGCCGGGCGCCTGGTCCGTATTCTAACCGATTTCGAATGGTTCATAGCCCCCGAACGCGAACGGGCGATCTCGGCCGTCTATCCCCCGAAGAAAGTCGTTCCTCCCAAGGTCAGGGCATTCGTGCAGTTTCTGGTGCACAGCTTCGGTGCGCCCCCTTACTGGGATCGCCCAGACAGCACCGGGAACTGACCCTGTGCGTGCGCCGTTCAGATGTGGCGTGCCCCTTTCTGCAAAAATGATTTTCCGATCCGGGCCTTCATCTCCTGAGAGCAGACTGGCAATGTCTCTTTGCTCAAGTGATGCCGGCGGACCAAGCGCGCGAAACCGGCAAACGAACTTCGAAGCGGCGCCTAGGAACAACAAGGTCGGCTTTCGTTGCGCTCAGAAACATTTGGAAGGCAAGGGAGGATAACATGTCGACCATTCAAATGCCGATCCCCGATCCAGCCGTGGTGGAACGCAAGACCGAGCTTCTCCGCTCCCTGGCGAAGATTCTGCCCTCCGACAGTGTGATTTTTGAAGAGCACGAGGTGCGGGCCTATGAATGTGATGCATTGACCGCCTATCGCTGCCCGCCCATGGCTGTGGTGCTGCCGCGAACCACTGAGGAATGTTCCGCTGTGATGAAGATCTGCAGCACCCTAAACATCTCCGTCGTGCCGCGAGGTGCGGGAACCTCGCTCGCAGGTGGATCGCTGCCCACAGCAGACAGCATCGTCCTGGGGACTGCGCGCCTCAACGATGTCCTGGAAATCGACTACGACAATCGATTTATCAGGGTTCAGACAGGGGTGACGAATCTGTCTGTCACCGCTCGGGTCGAGGAGAACGGCTTCTTCTACGCGCCGGATCCCTCCAGCCAGCTTGCCTGCGCCATTGCTGGGAACATTGCGATGAACTCTGGTGGCGCCCATTGCCTGAAATACGGGGTAACGACCAACAACCTGCTAGGTGTGACAATGGTGATGGCTGACGGGGACGTCGTAGAGATCGGCGGCGTCGCCATGGACGCGCCCGGTCTGGATCTTCTTGGGCTGATCTGCGGCTCCGAAGGCCAACTCGGCATCGTGACCGAAGCGACGCTGCGCATCCTGCCCCAACCCGAGGGCGCCCGCCCGGTTCTGATCGGATTCGATAGCGCTGAGGTCGCCGGCGAATGCGTCGCCAATATCATCCGGTCGGGCGTGCTGCCCGTGGCAATCGAGTACATGGATCGCCCCTGTATCCGCGTCGTCGAGAATTTCGTCAAGGCAGGCTATCCGCTGTGCGAGGCGCTGCTCATCGTCGAAGTCGAAGGCTCCGAGGCCGAGATCGACCTCCAGCTTGAGAAGATCATCGGGCTGGCCCGGGCCCTGAACCCGGTCGAATTGCGCGTCAGCACCAGTGCCGAAGAAAGCGCCCTGATCTGGAAAGGGCGCAAATCCGCCTTCGGGGCCATGGGGCAGATCAATGACTACATGTGCCTAGACGGCACGGTTCCGGTCTCAGAACTGCCTTATACGCTCAAACGGATCAGCGATCTGAGCAAGGAACACGGGCTTGAGGTCGCCAACGTGTTCCACGCGGGCGATGGCAACATGCATCCGCTCATCCTGTTCGACGCAAACAAGCCAGGCGATCTGGAGAAGGCGGAAGTCTTCGGCTTCGACATCTTGCGCACTTGCGTCGATGTGGGCGGCTGCCTGACGGGCGAACACGGTGTCGGCATCGAAAAGCGCGATCTGATGACATACCAGTTCAACGCCGACGACCTGGAAATCCAGATGCAGGTCAAGGACGTGTTCGACCCGTCCTGGCTGCTCAACCCGACGAAGGTTTTCCCGCTGGACATGAGCGCAGAGCGGAGGCGGCGCACCGTCTAGAACGAAGAAACATAGTCGCTTCGGAATCGAAATCGGAGGAGGATACGAACATGAACGCCTTTGCGGCACCGGCCGACGAGTCGGCGATCAGTGAAGCTGTACGCGATGCTTCCGCGCAGAATATCAGACTGAGACTTGTCGCTGGCGGAACACGGTCGACGATCGGTAAGCCACTTAAGGACGTTCGATCTCTCGACCTGGCCGCAAACGCCGGCATTACCCGCTATGAGCCCGGTGCCTTGACGATCGAAGCCAGGGCGGGAACACCCATCCGCGAAATCGAAGCGGCCCTAGCGGCAGAAAACCAGATGCTGCCCTTTGAACCGGTGGATCATCGTGCCCTGCTGGGCGGCACCGGCGAGCCCACGGTCGGGGGCGTCGTTGCCTGCAATATCTCCGGCCCGCGCAGGTTTCTGAGCGGCGCTTGCCGGGATTTTCTGTTGGGCGTCCGTCTCGTCGATGGTCGAGGGCGCATCCTGAAAAACGGTGGACGTGTCATGAAGAACGTCACCGGGCTCGATCTGACCAAATTGAGCTGCGGCGCTTACGGTACGCTCGGTATCGTCACAGAGGTTTCGCTGAAAGTGCTGCCGCGTTCTGAGCGGTCGGTCACGCTGCAATTCGCAGGTGTGGACGTGCCACAAGCCGCGCGCCTCTTCGCCCGCACGATCACGACTCCATTTGAAGTGTCCGGCGCATCCTGGATGAACGGAATCGCCAATTTGCGGGTCGAGGGGCTCGGCATGCAGGTTGACTACCGCCTGTCGAAACTGCGGGCGCTGTTCCCTGATTACGCCAGTTCGGTGCTGGAGGGAGACGCCCATCATTCGCTCTGGGCCGCGGTCCGCGACGTTCACGTCTTCGCAGGCGGCGCAGACAGCGTCTGGCGGGTATCCGTGAAACCGACCGATGCTCCGAAGCTGGTCGCAGAGCTGAAAACGCGTTTGTCTGCGCGTGCCATGCTCGATCAGGGTGGTGCGGTTGTCTGGCTCGCCGTGCCGTCAGATTCTCCGGATCAGGCCGTTATTGTTCGCGGTGCGATCCCCGGGGGCCAAGGCTACGCAACACTTGTTAGGGGCAATGATGCACTGCGCCTCTCTGTGCCGGCCTTTCAGCCGCAACATCCACGTCTGGAACAGATTTCTGAGGGACTGCGTCGCCAATTCGACCCACAGCAAATTCTCAATCCCGGCCTGATGGCAGCTTGAGCGGAAGGACAACATGCAAACAAATTTCACACCAGAACAGTTGAATGATCTGGGCACGAGGCACGCCAACGAGATCCTCCGCTCCTGCGTTCATTGCGGGTTCTGTACCGCCACCTGCCCCACGTTTCAGGTTCTTGGAGACGAACTAGACAGCCCGCGGGGGCGCATCTACCTCATCAAGGACATGCTGGAGAAACAACGCACGCCTGACGCACATACCGTCAAGCACATCGATCGCTGTCTCTCCTGCCTGAGCTGTATGAACACGTGCCCGTCAGGCGTCCACTACGCGCACCTCGTCGATCACGCGAGGGAATACATCGAGCAGAACTACAAACGCAGTTGGGACGACAGGGCGCTGCGCTGGGTCTTGTCTCGGGTTCTGCCCTACCCAACGCGCTTCCGCTTCGCCCTGCTCGGCGCCAAGATCGGCTATCCGTTCCGCAAGCTCCTGCCCGATGCGCGTTTGCGTGCCATGCTGGAGTTGATGCCGAAGCGGATTCCGCCGGTCAGCCGCAACGACGACCCGCAGGTATTCCCGGCAACGGGAAAGCGTCGCAAGCGCGTGGCTCTTATGACAGGTTGCGCTCAGAAGGCGCTCAACACCGACATCAACGATGCCACCATCCGATTGCTCACAAGGCACGGATGCGAGGTCGTGATCGCTGACGGTGCGGGCTGTTGCGGCGCGCTGAGCCACCATATGGGCAAATCCAGCGAAAGCCACATCTCAGCCGAGAAGAACGTCCGGGCCTGGATGCGTGAAATTAACGGCGAGGGGCTGGACGCAATCGTCATCAATACTTCCGGCTGCGGCACCACCGTCAAGGATTACGGACACATGTTCGCGGAGTCCGCCCTTTTTGCGGAGGCGGCCACGGTTGCGAACCTTGCGCGCGACATCTCGGAGGTGATGATAGATCTCGGTCTGGAGACTACCGGCACGACTCCGGCACTACGTGCCGCCTATCACGCCGCCTGCTCTCTTCAGCACGGCCAGCAGATCAAGACCTATCCAAAGGACCTGCTGAAGGCCGCCGGCTTCGAGGTAGTCGAACCGCGCGACAGCCATCTTTGCTGCGGCTCGGCAGGAACTTACAACCTGACGCAGCCAGAAATTTCCGGCGAATTGAAGTGTCGCAAGATCGCGGCTATCGAAGAGAAACAACCGCAACTGATCGCCGCCGGAAATATCGGCTGTATGATGCAGATCGGATCCGGCACAGAACTGCCCATCGTCCACACCGTCGAATTGCTGGACTGGGCTACGGGTGGCCCTAAACCTCCTTCCCTGCACGAATTCCCGAATGTTGGGGTAGGATCCTGCAGAACACCGTACGATTCCGTGGGGTCAGCCTAACTGGCTCCTGCACCGCCTTTGCTCTGAGCTTGGGTGACACCTCTCTCATTCCAACTGCCGGTCGTGTCGCCGAGTTAGACGACGATGACGCAAGCCAAGGAAAGTCGGATACAATCGCGCGCCCTTCCCGACTGACTGTTTTGCTGGATGGTGCGCACATACGATGTCGGAGATATAGCTGAAAGTTGGTGATGGTCCTGAGGGGCGTGCTGTGATCCCCGGAAACGTCCTCGATTGTGGTTAGGGTTTTCCGCATAGAATCCCCGGCTGGGAGACTGAGGCGGATCAGCAAACAGCGTGAGGCGCTGTTTGCCCGACGAAG
>NZ_JBFBVU010000063.1:0-2500 GCF_040689105.1 Meridianimarinicoccus marinus | reverse complement strand
GGGTAATGGGGCCCCACAGGCTTACTGATCCTAACCAAACTCCGAATACCCGGGAGTACTAGATGGCAGACACACTGCGGGTGCTAACGCCCGTAGTGGAGAGGGAAACAACCCTGACCTACAGCTAAGGCCCCCAATTCATGGCTAAGTGGGAAAGCAGGTGGGACGACCAAAACAACCAGGAGGTTGGCTTAGAAGCAGCCATCCTTTAAAGATAGCGTAACAGCTCACTGGTCTAATCAAGTTGTCCTGCGGCGAAGATGTAACGGGGCTCAAGCCATGAGCCGAAGCTTAGGATGCCGTAAGGCATGGTAGCGGAGCGTAGTGTGACATAGTTCCATGTGTCCTTAGTCCCTTCGGGGACATTGGACACAAGGAGCTTACTGTGAAGCCGGCCTGTAAGGGATCCGGTGGAGTGATCACTAGCGAGAATGATGACATGAGTAGCGACAAACAGGGTGAGAGACCCTGTCGCCGAAAGTCCAAGGGTTCCTGCTTAAAGCTAATCTGAGCAGGGTAAGCCGGCCCCTAAGGCGAGGCAGAAATGCGTAGCCGATGGGAATCAGGTTAATATTCCTGAGCCAGGAGGATGTGACGGATCTCGAAGATTGTTTCCCCTTATCGGATTGGGGAGGCCGTTGAGAGGTTCCTGGAAATAGCCCTCCATGAGACCGTACCCTAAACCGACACAGGTGGACTGGTAGAGAATACCAAGGCGCTTGAGAGAACCACATTTAAGGAACTCGGCAAAATACCTCCGTAAGTTCGCGAGAAGGAGGCCCGTTCAGAAGGCAACTTTTGGGCGGGGGCACAAACTAGGGGGTGGCGACTGTTTACTAAAAACACAGGGCTCTGCGAAGTCGCAAGACGACGTATAGGGTCTGACGCCTGCCCGGTGCCGGAAGGTTAAAAGGAGGAGTGAGAGCTCCGAATTGAAGCCCCGGTAAACGGCGGCCGTAACTATAACGGTCCTAAGGTAGCGAAATTCCTTGTCGGGTAAGTTCCGACCTGCACGAATGGCGTAACGACTTCCCCGCTGTCTCAAATGTGGACTCAGCGAAATTGAATTGCCTGTCAAGATGCAGGCTTCCCGCGGTTAGACGGAAAGACCCCGTGCACCTTTACTACAGCTTCACATTGGCATTAGGCCGAGCATGTGCAGGATAGGTGGTAGGCTTTGAAACCAGGACGCCAGTCCTGGCGGAGCCTCCCTTGAGATACCACCCTTGCTCTGCTTGATGTCTAACCGCGGTCCGTTATCCGGATCCGGGACCCTGTGTGGCGGGTAGTTTGACTGGGGCGGTCGCCTCCTAAAGCGTAACGGAGGCGCGCGAAGGTTGGCTCAGAGCGGTCGGAAATCGCTCGTTGAGTGCAATGGCAGAAGCCAGCCTGACTGCGAGACTGACAAGTCGAGCAGAGTCGAAAGACGGCCATAGTGATCCGGTGGTCCCGAGTGGAAGGGCCATCGCTCAACGGATAAAAGGTACGCCGGGGATAACAGGCTGATGGTGCCCAAGAGTCCATATCGACGGCACCGTTTGGCACCTCGATGTCGGCTCATCTCATCCTGGGGCTGGAGCAGGTCCCAAGGGTACGGCTGTTCGCCGTTTAAAGAGGTACGTGAGCTGGGTTTAGAACGTCGTGAGACAGTTCGGTCCCTATCTGCCGTGGGTGTAGGATACTTGAGAGGAGTTGCCCCTAGTACGAGAGGACCGGGGTGAACGATCCACTGGTGGACCAGTTATCATGCCAATGGTAGTGCTGGGTAGCTATGATCGGACAGGATAACCGCTGAAGGCATCTAAGCGGGAAGCCCCCCTCAAAACAAGGTATCCCTGAGGACCGTGGTAGACCACCACGTCGATAGGCCGGAGATGTAAGCGCAGCAATGCGCTCAGTTGACCGGTACTAATGGTCCGATAGGCTTGATTTGATCCAGTAGAAGCAAGACGCTTCCAAAACATCAAAAGTCGTACACCAAACGTGTGCCTGACTTGGACAAAAATACCCCGTCACAAACGGGGTCGCACAGCTTTCTCGGTTTGGTGATCATAGCACAAGTGAAACACCCGGTCCCATCCCGAACCCGGCCGTTAAGCACTGCAGCGCCAATGGTACTGCGTCTCAAGACGTGGGAGAGTAGGTCATCGCCAAACCTAGTAAGCTGTGCAAAAATATCTCCGTATCTCTCAAAACGATCCCTCACAAAACGGGCAAAAAACAAATGCCCAAGCGTCGCGGGGTGGAGCAGCCCGGTAGCTCGTCAGGCTCATAACCTGAAGGCCGCAGGTTCAAATCCTGCCCCCGCAACCAGAAATCCAACACGATATCAAAGACTTGAAGTCGGCCTCGGCCGATCAAGTTTTTGATGTCGCGTTTTACATCAACGCCACCTCAACGTTTGACGAGTCCACCAGGCGGAACTGACCCGCACCGGGTTTGCCGGAGGCTCCAACTCCTGAGTAGGATGGAGCATCATGACAAAGACAACGAACAAGTA
>NZ_JBFBVU010000062.1:0-6943 GCF_040689105.1 Meridianimarinicoccus marinus | reverse complement strand
CGAACTTGTCCCGCAATGCTCCCTTCCATTCCTGAGAAAGGATCGCACCATCAAACAATGGGATCAAACACTTAGGCCTGTCGAATATGATCTGGACGTGATCACCGCGATTGCAACGGCACACATTGGATTGCGCAGCGATCTTTCGCCGCTTTCGGTCAGGCACAAGTTGGGAGAGTCCCCCGAACGTATCTCCGTGCTGGCCGGAAGTTCAGTGTTTGTCGGAAAGCGAAGCCGCGTGCCAATCGTCAGCTTCGGTGGCCGGGTCAGCGGCTAGGCCTGCGGCTTGGATGGCATGGATCGCGCAATACTCGTCGCGGTCCGAGGCGTCACCGCTGATGCCTACCGCGCCGATGGTCATGCCGGTGTTGTCCTCGATCAGAACGCCGCCCGGGACGGGAATGAACCGACCGTCAGAGGCGGCGGCAATAGCGTTCTGAAAGCTGGGTCGGCTGGAGAGGTAATCGCGGATCGTGCGGCTGTTCAGACCCATGCCAAGCGCGCCATAGGCTTTGCCAAGCGCAATTTCGAAACGCAATAGGCCGGAGCCATCCTCGGATTTCATGCAGACCATGCGCCCGCCGCTGTCGAGAACCACCACGGTCAGCGGCTTCATGTTTTCGCGCCGGCCGATTTGAAGCGTGGTGGTGGCAATCTTCTCGGCCTTGGCGAGGGAGAGTGATGAGGCGAGTTTCATGGAAAGGGTCCTTTCTCAGCGCATCAGGTCGGGCAGCCAGGTGACGATTTCGGGGAAGGCCAGCAGGGCGATGATGGTGATGACGTCGGCCACGAAGAACAGGGCGATGCCCCGAAAGACAGTGGGCAAGGGAATATCGGGCCGGACCGCGCTGACCACGAAGCAGTTCAACCCGATGGGCGGGGTGACGAGGCAGATTTCGGCCATCTTCACGACGATAATACCAAACCAGATGGAATCGAAGCCCAGTGCCATCACCGCCGGATAGACCACTGGCAAGGTCAGCAGCAGCATTCCGATCGCATCCATGAACATGCCCAGAACGGCATAGGCCAGAAGAATGCAGATCATGATCACCATCGGCGGCGCGTCGATGGCAACGACCCAACTGGTAAAGGCCTCGGCAACGCCCGAGAAGCCGAGGAAGCGCACGAAGAGCGTTACCCCCCAGATCAGCGAGAAGATCATCACCGTCAGCTTGGCGGTCTCCATCAGGCTGGCGGCGATGGGGCGAAGCCCGGTGCCCTTGAAAAGCGCAACGGCAAAGACGATGCCGGCGCCAAGGGCGCCTGCCTCGGTGGGCGTTGCCCAGCCCTGGTAGATCGCCGAGATGATGATGAAGACCACCGCCATGATCGGCAGCAGCGGCGGCAAGGCGGCAAAGCGTTCGCCCCACTGTGCCGTCGGCACAGCGGGAGCATGGTCCGGTTTGGCCATCGCCCAGACGATGATGATTGCGGCATAGACCAGCGCCGAAACCAGGCCGGGCAGGAATCCGGCCAGCAGCAGGCGGCCCACGGATTCCTCGACGATGATGGCATAGATCACAAGGATTGCTGAAGGCGGGATCAGGGTGGCGAGCGTGCCGCCCGCGGCAACCACCCCTGCGGCGAGGCGCTTGTCATACCCGTATTTCAGCATCTCGGGGATGGCGGTGCGGGCGAACACGGCTGAGGTTGCGGTGGAGGCACCGGACACCGCCGCGAACCCGGCGGTGGCGAACACCGTCGATACGGCCAGACCTCCGGGCAGCCAACTGAGCCATTTGCGGGCCGCGTCGAACAGTTGCGATGTCATGCCGGCGTGAAAGGCAACAAAACCGATGAAGATGAACATCGGCAGGACGGACAGCGCGTAGACGGTCGATTTCGCGTGCGGTACGATGCCGATGACGCCAGCCGCCGGACCCCAGCCGATCAGCTCGACCAGACCCAGCAGCCCGATTGCGCTGGCCGCAAAGACGACGCGCACGCCCAGCACAACCAGAAAGATCAGCAGGCAGATCCCGATCAGCCCGACCAGCAGCGGATGCTGAAACCCAAGTCCGATAATCATGTCAGGTCTCTTTCGTGTCGAGCGCGTCTTGCGCTTCGTCGCGGGCAATATCTGCCGCGTGTTTCATCAGGGTCACGCCCTCCGGTGGGCAGGAGGGGTCGATGAAAAGCCGCATCGAGCCAGCGAGTTGTATGGTCAGCCGCAGAAACCACAGCGAGAAGGCCACCGGCACAATCAGCTTGGATGGCCAGACCGGAAACTCTGCGTCGATCGAGGTGTCACCAAGCTGGAACGAGCGCCAGAAATGCGCGCCGCTGTACCAGATCAGCACGCCGATGATCGCCATGCCGATCAGCGCGCCAATGATCTCGGCCCCCCAGAGCGCCCTCCCGTGCAGCTTGCCCAGCAGCAATTCCATGCGGATATGGGCGCCCATGCGTTGCGTATAGGCGGCGCCCAGAAAGGCCATGCCGCCCATCGACAGTTCGACCAGATCGACATAGCCGGTAATCGGCGCATCAAAGAGCGTGCGCAGCACGATCTGCGCGATGCCCAGACACATCAGGGCAAAGATGAACAGCGCGGCAATGAAGTTGGTGGCGTCTTCGACGGGGGCAAGCAGCCGGTCGGCGCGGGCCACGGGACCGCGGCGCGGGGAAAGATCTGTCATCGGGGGTCCGTTTCAAGAATTTCGGCGGCACCGGTGGCCTGGTGCCGCCGCCGGGGGGGGGTTACTGACCCGCAGCCTCTTGGGCATAGCCGAGATAGGCTTCCAGCACGCCCTGGGCGTCAAAATTCGCCGCGTTGTCGGCCACCCATTGATCCCAGATCGGCTTGCCTGCGGCCTGGCGGAAGGCGTCCAGTGCCTCGGCGCTGTATTCGACTTTATCGAGCGTTTCCTCGAACAGCTTAAGGTTCACCTCGTCCTGCGCGGCATAGGCGGCCAACTGTGTATCCAGGACCAGATCGCGGTTGTCCCAGAGCAGGTTCTGATAGGCCTCAGGCAGCGCCTCAAACGCCGTCTTGTTCAGCACCCAGCCGCATTCCGCGCTGCCGGGCGAGAGGTTGGCAGTGTACCAGTCGGCCTCTTCATTGATCTTGAAGGCCACATGGGCATAGGTGAACGGGAAGGCTGCCACATCGACGGTGCCGTTCTGGAAGGCGGTCAGGGTCTCGCCTGCCGACAGCGTCTGCTTGGAAGCGCCGAGCAGTTCCATCGCATCGCCCAGACCGCCGCCGGCGCGGACCTGAAGGCCGTTCCAGTCATCCAGAGTCTGCGGCGCCTCCCCCTTGCCCATCATTTCGAACTGCGGCAGCAGACCCGAGACGTAGGGAATGGCATTCCACTTTTCCATGTCGGCGACGATGGCCGGATGTTCGAACATCTTGGCGCGGATGGCGCGGTCGGCGGCCGGGCTTTCAACCGGCAGGAAGGGCAGCGAGAAGACCATCCAGGCCGGGTTCTTGCCGGGGTGGTAGAAGTTGCAGATGCCCGCGCCTTCGAAGGCGTTCAGCTTCAGCCCGTCGAGGTTTTCACGCGCCGGGCCAAGTTACTCGGCATAGAAGATGCGGATCTGGAACTTGCCGTCGGTCTCGGCCGCCACCTTTTCGGCCAATGCCTCCATGCCCGAGGTCAGGGCCCGCGGGTTGCCATACATGGAGATTTTCCAGAACACCGAGGGGCCGTCGACATTGGCGGCGGCCGCTGCGGTGCCAAGGGTGGTGGCCGCAAGCAGGGCGGCAGTCAGAAATTTGGTCGGGTTGGTCATCGGGTCTCCTCCCAAGAGATTGATGAAAATCAGGCGGTTTTTTCGGTGAATGCCTCGCGCAGCACGTTCTTTTGCACCTTGCCCATCGTGTTGCGGGGCAGTTCATCGAGAATGTGGATGGCGCGCGGGTGCTTGAACCGGGCAAGTTGGGGGCGCAACGCCTCCAGCAATGTTTCAGGGTCGGGGGTGGCGCCAGTGGCCGGGACAACGGCGGCAATCACCGCCTCGCCGAAATCGGCATCGGGTACGCCGACCACGGCGGATTCGCCCACACCGGGCAGGGTGTCGAGCAGAACCTCTATTTCCTTGGGGTAGATGTTGTAGCCGCCCGAGATGATCAGGTCTTTCTGCCTCCCGACAATCGACAGATAGCCTTGCGCGTCGATCTGGCCGAGATCGCCGGTTATGAAAAAGCCGTTTTCGCGCAATTCTTCAGCGGTCTTTTCCGGCATCCGCCAGTAGCCCTTGAAGACGTTTGGACCGCGCACCTCGATCATGCCGATGTCGCCGTCGGGCAGTGCCTCATCGGTCTCGGGGTCGGTGATGCGCAGATCGACGCCCGGCAGCGGGAAGCCGACGGTACCGGCGCGGCGGGCACCCTCGTAGGGATTGGAGACGTTCATGTTCGTCTCGGTCATGCCGTAGCGTTCGAGGATCCGATGACCGGTACGGCTTTCGAATTCCGTGTGCGTTTCCGCCAGCAGCGGTGCCGAGCCGGACACGAAGAGCCGCATGTGCGCCACCAGATCCTTGGTGAACCGATCGTCGTCGAGAAGCCGGGTGTAGAAGGTGGGCACGCCCATCAGCGCCGTGGCGCGGGGCAAGTCCTCGATGATGGCATTGATCTCGAAGCCAGGGTGGAACAGCATGGCGCCGCCGGTCAGTGCCACAACATTGACGGCCACGAACAGCCCATGAGTGTGAAAGATCGGCAACGCATGCAGCAGCACATCGCTGTCCGAGAATCGCCACAGATCGGCCAGCGCCTGGGCATTCGACAGCAGGTTGTCATGGCTCAGCATGGCGCCCTTGGAGCGTCCTGTGGTGCCCGACGTATAGAGGATCGCCGCCAAGGCGTCGGGGCCGCAGGGCAGGGGCACTTGGTCCGCGCTTGCGGCCTGTGCCCTAGTCATCAGGCTGCCCGCGCCCTGCGTGTCGAGGGTCAGCAGGGTCGTGCCTTGTGACAGCAGCGATGCAATCGCGTCTTGCTTGCCCGGATCGCAGATCACCAGTCCCGGCTCGGCGTCGCCGATGAAGTACTGAAGCTCGGAGGGTGTATAGGCGGTGTTGAGCGGCAATAACACCAGACCGGCGCGCAGGCAGGCGGCATAGATTGCCAGCGCCTGCGCAGACTTACCGGTTTGCACCGCGACCCGGTCGCCCTCTTCCAGCCCGAGATCGGCAAAGACATTGGCCATGCGCGCCGAAAGCGCGAGGAAGTCCCTATAGGAAAACACGTCGCCGTCGGGCAGGAGCAGGAAGGGGGCATCGCTCGTCGCGTGGAGTCCGAAAAGGCGGTCGAAGAGATGGTTGGTCATATCTGGATGCTCAGTTCTTTGTCTTGGCGGCATGTGATTTAAGCAGGTTGGCCAGCGCCCGGGTATGGGCGACGGAGCCGCTGGCCGAATGGCCCTCGATGTTGCGGTCGATCTGGTCGAGATCATAGAGATAGTTGACCATCGCCCCGCAGGACTGCCGCAGGCCGTTCTCGGACAGATCGGCGCCGAGATTGATCTCGTGCACCAGCGCGCCGTTGCCGAGGTGAAAGCGCGCCACCGGATCGAGTGGCCCGCCGCGCGGGTGCCTTTCCTCGATCAGGTAGTGGGCGACATAGCCACGTAGTGCATCTGCCCCGGCGGCACCGTCGCCGGCGGCTGCCATGGCGCGTGCCAGCGCGGCGGCGTCTGCCGCACCTTCGGGCAAATCGCCAAGCTGACGTTCAGCCCAGCGACGAAACCCGGGGATCGGCGAGAGGGTGACAAAGGTGGTCAGTCCGGGCAGGGCGGTCTTGAGGTCTTCGACCACCTGTTTGATCAGCGAATTGCCGAAAGAGATGCCGCGCAGCCCTTTCTGGCAGTTGGAGATCGAATAGAAGACCGCGGTATCGATCTTCTCGGGCGACAGCGCAGGCCTGTCTTCGGCCAGCACATCCTGGATGTTGCCCGCAATGCCCTCGGTCAGCGCAACTTCGACGAAGATCAGCGGCTCGTCCGGCATCGCCGGGTGGAAGTAGGCGTAACAGCGACGATCCTCGGGCAGAAGCCGCCGGCGCAACTCTTCCCAGCTGTTGATCGCATGGACCGCCTCGTAGGCGATGATCTTTTCCAGAATGCTGGCCGGTGTGTCCCAGGAGATGCGGCGGAGCACCAGAAAGCCCTGGTTGAACCAGGATCGGAACAGATGCAGGTAATCGAAGTCGATCACTTCAAGTTCGGGCGCATCGCGCATCGCGGCCAGAAGATCCAGGCGCATCGCCACCAGATCGGCGGTGGCCCCGGACACCCGGTTCAGCCGGCGCAGCAATTCCTGGCGGCGCGGCTCGGCGCAGGCAATGATCCGGGCCAGCGTGTCGGGCGATTTTTCTGCGGCGTATTTTGCCGCCAGATCGGCAAGCCGCGGGGCATCGATGTCGAAGTCCTGCGCCAACATCTGGAAGAAGGCGTATTTTTCTTCCGCGCTCAGTTCGCTGTATTTCGCCAGCAGGGCGCGCGAGACCTGGCTTGACTGCAGATCGCCAAGATCGGTCAGTAACAGATCGCATAACTCTCTGGGAGAGCGACGGTCGGACGGACGACTGCCCAAGCGCGGACGGGCCGTGATGGTCGAAAGTAGATCGACAAGATAGCTCGATTGGATTTTCTGCATGTCGACTTGGAGATTCGCGCTATAAAATCGATATTTTAACATGATTAGCATTTTTATCGCCAATAGAAAACAAAAATTGGCGGGGCGTGCATGAAATCGTGGCCGTGGCGATGGGAGAACGGGTCAGATTTCCGCGCGGCGGGGGCGGCAGAGCCGATTTCATTCATGAGGCCAATGCTGCCCACACAGTCGACCAAAGAAAAAAGGGCCGACGGATCGCCCCGTCGGCCCTTGTTTGCTGCATCACCACGGGCGACAATTCTGCCCGCCGCGTCTGGGCCTATTCCTGCATCGCATCCGGGGTTTCGGCCAGAAAGGTCCCGGTCTTTTGGTAGTG
>NZ_JBFBVU010000061.1:0-7559 GCF_040689105.1 Meridianimarinicoccus marinus | reverse complement strand
AACTTATGGTCGGCCATAAGGTCGGACTTAGCACCGACGCTGAAACCCCGTCAGACGGCCTCCACCGGAGGGATACGGCGGGGCCGTGTTCGGTACAGATGAAACAAAAGCGCCATTGGTCGTTCACGCGGACTGAATATTGCCCTTTCCGGTCGCCTTGCAGCACTTCAAGCCGGTTGGCGTCGGCACTCGCAAATCGTCAAGACTGCTGGCGGCATCGAGCATGGTCAGCTTCCGTCGGGCAACCTTCATGATACCGGACGGGAAGCCTTTGCTGGCTTTGTACGCCTGAACGCCCTGAATCAGCTTGCCCTTAGTGCATTGGATCATGCGCCACAATGTATCTGTTCATGATACATGGCGAGTAACTGAGGAACGCAGGGTCACGACCATGGCACACGCCATCACCACAGCGACCCACAGCCACGACAGCAGGCCGGATGACCAATTCCATAGGGGGTGAGATGGGGCGCCAGAAACAGTTTCAGCCCGCCACGCGGCCACACAGCGCCTATCAGGGCCTGCCGTGTTCCGCCTACCCCCTCAATCTTGAGGAAACGACTTCGGGGGGACCGGCTGTGTCCCTTCATAAAACTCTCCGCAGGTTTTGGATTTTTGAAAAAAAAATTTTCAAATTATTCTAGTTTGTCCCAGTAACTGTCTGTTTTTCTGGACTCGGAGCGGCTTGCACCAAGACCTGAGCAAACGGAGCTTCAGTTTGGCAAGCGCTTCATATTGAAGCGGCGGTTTGGGCCGCATATGCGTCCAAACAACCCTAAGCGGCCGAACTTGTCATTCATGCGAGCCGTTGCGCACGGCCGGTCACATCCCAAAGCAAACGCGGCTTTGGGGACCATCTAGCCAACGGAGTACGTGCAGGTCCGGGCGGAGAGCGGACCTTCGTTGGGGTTCACGCAAATGTCTCATTCAAGGATAATTCCGTCCCATTTTTTTCCTTTCGAATGCCCTGTTCCGGGGTTATTGAGTTTTCAGGTCTGTCTGCTCCCGGGACGATTTTCGGAAGCCGGTTGGTGACATCCTATTCGCCCGACGAAAGGCGCGAGTGAAATTTGCCGCGTCGGCGAAACCGAGCGAGGCAGCGATGTCCGCGATCGAACGGTCTGTCGTTTTCAGCGCCTCGCGGGCGTATTCCTGTCGAACGAAGTCAACCTCCCTGGAAATGTCCGTACCGAACGTCGCCAGGCGTCGTTTGAGTTTCTGCTGGCTCATCGAGGCGAGGTCAGCGCATTGCACTGCCGTCAGACCGACCTTGCCGATATGAGCCCGTAGCATCTGGCGGAAAGAGCGTACGAACTCAGGTGTTCCGTCGTCAATCACCGCTTTCGGAGCGTTGGCGAGAGTCTGCTGTTCGAAGGGCATTGCCAACCAGGACGACGGGAAACTGAGATTAAATCCCATACGGTCCCCTTTGATCGGGTGCAAGAGGTCGAACTCGGGCGGAAGGACCTTGGGCTCGCTGACGACCACCGTCACCTTGGCAGGATCGAAATGGTCGTGCAAAGCGCGGCGCAGGATCGCCCAGCCGAGCGCAGCCATGAAGGCATCGTTTTGTGCCGGCAGAATCGCCGGATCGAAGTTGCGCCGCTCCCCAAGAATTGCTGTCGCTCCGTTGAGGTGGAGGTATTCCTCCGCCGAAGACGCAATTTCATTCGCTGTTGATACGAAAATTGACAGGTAGTCCCCCACGGTTGCAGCACGCGCCTCCGCGTCAGCGAGAACTGGCCAGCCGTCCAGGTTGAGGTTGGCAGCCACGCGCGCCGCCAAGAAGCGGTCCTTGGTTGCTTCCGCGGCGTTCTCGACGAACTGCGTAGCGACCATGACATGGACAGACAAATCCGGATCGAAGGTCAGGTCCTCGCTGAGCCCGACACTCTCGAAGACCAGCTCGGGATCTACCCCACGTTTGCGAAGTTCGGCTACGTATGGCCGAAGAAGGCTCAGTTTGACGAGTGGCAGGTTCTGTGGCATTCGATTCGTTTCCCGCGCGTTCGATGCTCTGAAGCCTATCAATTGACAGAAACGCGCACAGGAAAAATCCGTCAAATCAGTCTTCATGGGTCGAAAATGTGGCTGCAGTGATCCGTAGAGACAGGACGCATATGAACTGATCGATATACTTCTCTCCCACAGGAGCTCCTCCACTTGGGGCACCGCGTCCTATGGGAGATGGAAATGGGCAAGTTTTTCACCTCGATTGCCGGCATGGCGCTGGCAACGGGAATCGCCGGTTCGGCATCTGCACAGGAAGATGTGCCGGCTCAAACACTCTTCACCAATGTCCACGTTTTTGACGGCGTAAACGAGGCCCGGATCGAGAACGCTTCGGTTCTGATCGAAGGCAACCTGATCAAGACGGTTTCAACCAAGGCGATCGAGGCTCCGAATGCGGAGGTGATCGACGGTGGCGGCCGAACGCTGACGCCAGGCTTCATTGAAAACCACGCGCACCTTATGCTCATGGGGCCAAGCCTCAGCGCCATGGAGGCCAATTCTACCTGGGAAGACTTCGGGATTCACGGCACGCGGATGGCCGAGATGTACCTGATGCAGGGCTTTACCACGGTGCGTGATGCCGGTGGCGCCAATGCCGGATTGCGGCGCGCCATTGATGCGGGCCAGATCCCCGGCCCACGTTTCTACCCGTCTGGCGCCTTCCTTGGTACGCGTGGTGGCCATGCCGATTTCGCAGCCTTCACGTCACCGCCGGGCGGACAGACCAACTTCGGAAATCTGAATCTGGCGCAGCAGGTCAGCGGTGTCGATGATATCTACCTCTATGGCCGCAACAACCTGCGCATGGGCGCTACACAGCTGAAGTTCATGCAGTCGGGCGGCGTCGTTTCGGCCTTCGACCCGTGGCAACTGCTTGCCGGTTCCAAGGAAGAGATCGAGGCCGCCGTTCAGGTTGCCGAGGAATACGGCACCTATGTCATGGCGCATTCCTACCGCAGGGAAGCGATCATCAATGCTCTTGAGGCCGGCGTGAAATCCATCGAGCACGGGTTCCACTTCGATTGCGAGATTTCGGCGCTGATGAACGAAAAAGGCGCCTACATCACGACTAACATGACTGCGTTCGACCCCGGTCTGCTGGATGTTCCGGCCGTCAAGAACCAGCCCTCCAGCCTGCGCAAGGCCAAATCCGCATCGGCGACCTTTGAAGCCTACATTCCCAGCATGATCGAATGCCCGGTGAAGCGTGGTTTCCAGACCGATTGCGTCGGCTCGGTTGAGGCCTGCAACATCCAGATCGCCTATGAGAAGCATCTGAACAACGAGTTCTTTGGCCCCTATGCGTCGATGGTTACTTTGACCTCGGTCGGTGGCGAGATCGCCGCGCTGAGCGGTGATTTCACCAACCCCTATCCTGAGGCAAAACTCGGCGTGATCGAGGAAGGCGCCTATGCCGACATCCTGCTGATCGACGGCAATCCGCTAGAGGACTTCTCGGTCGTGGGCACTGGTGACCAGTGGTTCGGCGCAGACCCGCGCCCCGACAGCCCGGAGACGATCCGGATCATCATGAAGGACGGCGAAATCTACAAGAACACGCTGAACTGATTGCCTGCGGGGCGGTTCTCCCTCGGACCGCCCCCGGATTCCCAGGAATGGATCGAAGATTTGACGTGAAAATGAATCCAATAATGAATCTGTTTGTAGTTGCAGCGCTTGCATGCATCACATCGGTCGCTTTCGGCCAGGACACCTTGACTCGATGGACCCGAGCTACGGTGCGCCGCTTGGCAAGTCCGAACCAGCCGGGCTGGAGCTGGCAAAGCCGAGCGGTGACCAGGAAAAAGCCTACGACGCCTGGTTCACGGAGAACGAAGAGCGCCACCTTTCCCAACTTAGAGAACTGGTGGCTTTCCGGTCCCTTGCCATGGTCGCGGAAGAGCGCGATCAGGTCGATACGGCTGGGGCATGGCGGGTCGAGCGGATGGCCGAAATCGGCGCGACCAATGCGAATTACGATTCCGATGCACTCGTTGCTTCGGGGGAAATCATCGCAGATGAAGCCCATCCCACCATTCTCGTCTATGGGCATTTCGATATTTAGCCTGTCGATGAGAGCAGTTGGGACACCGACCCCTGCGTGGCAACCGAAAAAGATGGTCGGATCTATGGCCGTGGCGCCACCGATGACAAGGGAATGATCATCGCCTTTCTCAGCACGCTTGAAGGGATGATGGCGATGGACGGCGCGCTTCCGGCCAATGTAAAATTTCTCTGGGATGGAGCCGAGGAGTTTGCCAGCCAAGGCCTGCCCGGCTGGCTGGAAGCGAACCGCCACTGGATCGCTGGCTCCGACTTTGGCGTCAATGTCGATGCGATGATGGCGTCGGATGACCAGGGGTTGATGTGGCGCGGTCTGCGTGGCGGATCGGATGTCGAGGTGGCGGTCACGAGCGCCAACACCGCGCTCCATTCGGGCATTTACGGCGGGGCCGCCCCTAATGCTGGCATCGCGGCCGCAAAGATAATTGCGTCCATGTGGAATGATGACGGCGCGGTCGCCATCGAGGGGTGCAACGACGATGTCACGCCGGCAACCGAGTCCATGCGTGCCGAGATCGCAGCGGCGGTCGAAGGCGTTGACGATACGGCTGCACGCGCGCGGCTGGACGTTGCGGAATGGATCGGCGACGAGAACTATTCGATTATCGAGCGCACCTGGATCCGGCCATCGCTTGACGTGACCGGCATCAAATCCCGCCATATCGAGGGCAAGGCGTCCATCATTCCTTTCGATGCGTGGTTCCGAGTGATGGCACGTACCGGTTTCGGTCAGGATCCAGAAAAGGTGAATGCGGCGATCATCGCCCATAACGAGAAGAATGTTCCGTGGGGCGTCAAAGTCGATATGACCAGCGCCACTTTCGGCGGGGCACCGTTCTTTGACGAGTCCGACTCCTCATTCTGGATCGGCGAGCGGGTTCTGACGGACTACTTCGGTGAAAAACAGCAGGTTCTCTATGTCGGTGGCGGTGTGCCCGCGCTCGCCTATGTACCGGATGCCGGTGGCCCTCAGCTTGTCACTTTTGGCTTCCAGCGCGGTGACGAGGGCTTTCACGCCGATGACGAATTCATACGCGTGTCGAGTTTCCGGACCGCACAGCGCGCCTACGCAGGACTCCTTCACGCATTTCGGGATCAACCAAAGCGCAGTGAGTGAACGATGGTAAGAACTGGCTACACAATGAAAATGCCCCGGCTTTCAAACCTGCAAGACCAAGCCGGGAATCGTATTTCGGCCGCCCCGCCGGTTATTTTTTCAGGAGTTTCGACAGCATGAACCTAGACTTACGTGCAACCTTGGCGGCAATGCTTCTGGCATTACCTACGGGCCTTGCCGCGCAGCAGGCGGTGAACTGGGTGGACCTCGTGGATGCCGAGGCGCAAGTCTTCGACGATCCTTACCGGACGCTGACGGCCGAGCAAATCGACCAGTTGCGTACCGTTGCACAAGCGAAGGCGCTGTATGCGGACAAGAGCCGTCTGCAATCGGACAGAGAGGACGCCGAGGCGCGGATGCGTGACGCTAAAGCAGCGCTTGCGGAGGCCGGTCTCGACGCCGATTGGCTGATATCGCAACGCTGGGTTGTCGCGGAACGGCGGGAAGCCGCTGCCAACAAAGGAAATACAGACATCGACGGGCTGAACGTTTCGCTTTCGGGCTTCGTCATCCCGGCGATGCCCGATCCGGATGGCACCCCAGCCGTCTACCTGGTCGAGACCCGTGGGATTTACAGCCACATGCCGCCCCCGATGCCGAACCAGCTGATCCGGGTAAGGCTCGAGACCGACTGGTCTCCGAAAGGACTGTACCAGCCGGTCCGCCTATCCGGACGGCTCCAGATCGATCCGTCCGAACAGGTTATCCGCGTGGTCGATGGCCCCGTGCCGATGAAAGCAACCTGGCGGTTAGATGCCTCCTCAGCAGAAACCCTTACGCCAGCGGCTATGCCTGCTAGCGAAAGCAACGATTGGATCGAGCAGCTTCGTGACAAGGTGCAGGGTCCAACGCGAACTGAAGCTCAATAGGAGAGACAATGGCCCAATTGTCGAAATGTTTGGTCACAGCTCTGGTCCCGCTCTTGCTGCCCGGAACGGTGGTCGCGCAAGAGGGCCTCGCCGGCCCGTCCTCGGTCGCGGCAGAACTCTCTCCAGGCGATGGGTTGACTGATCCGCAACCGCGAACCTCGTTTCCGCGCAATGCCTTGCCCGGCTATTTCGATTGGAAGGATGGGTTTGCGGATAACGGTTTCCGCTTCAACCTCGACTATCTCACCCTCGGACAGTGGAGCGACAGCGACCTGGGACAGGGTGATGCCGCTGGCGGCATCCTGCGCCTCTACGGCTCGTGGCAGGCGACCGAAACCGGCAACCTCACCTTCAAGATCGAGCACCGGCAGGCCTATGGCGAGGTTGCGCCGCAATTCTTCGGCTTCGATACCGGCGCGCTCTCGATCACCGGCACCGCCTTCAACGACAGCGGGACGATCCTGACCAATCTGTTCTGGACGCAGCGGAGCCCCGACGGGCGTTGGACGATTCAGGCCGGCCAGATCGACGTGACGGATTTTCTCGACATCTACGGGATGGTCAGCCCCTACACCGCCTTCCAGAACCTCGCCTTCAACACCAACCCGACGATCAACGCGCCCAATCCCGGTCTCGGGATCGCGGCGGGTGCTAAGCTGGGCGATAACTTCTACGTCGTTGGTTCGGTCGCCGATGCCAATGGCGACCCGGCCGAACCGAATGCCGACGTTTTCGAGACGGGTGAGACTTTCAAGTCCATCGAGATCGGCTACACCAGCGGCGGCGACCGCCTCTATTTCGACAATGTCCACCTGACCTTCTGGCGGTCCGACGAGGCAGAGGACGGCAGCCGCGCGGAGGACAAGGGGGTCACCTTTTCCGCGGCTTGGTTGATCGACAATACTTGGATGCCCTTCATTCGGGCCGGCAGGTCCGAGGGAACGGCTGCGCTCTACGAGCGGTCGCTTTCCACCGGGATTGGCTGGTATCGCCGTAACAACGACCTTGCCGGTGTCGGGTTCAACTGGGCCGAGGCCAAGGGTTTCGACGAGACGCAATTCACGACAGAGGCTTTCTATCGCTTCAACATCTCGCCGGATTTACAAATCACACCGTCTATCCAGTTTATCCGCGATCCGCTGCTCAACCCGGCGCAGGACGACCTGGCGATCTTGGGCCTGCGGGCCCGAATCGTTTTCTGAGCGTACAGGCGAGGCCCCCTCAATACCGGATGATCGTGTTGACTGTGGCGACATTTCCAACGTAGATCGACGATCCATTCGTCGCGATTAAGTCCAAGGTCAGCCATGGGCCGTTCGTGTTGCTCTGCAATGCGCGCCTTTCCGAGGCCTACCAAGGCCGTTTCCTTTGCACAGCCGCCGTTCGTCCATGGTGCAGCCAATACTGGCCTACTGCCCATTCAGCGTATTCCTCCGGCGAGGGCCGCCTGACGGTCTCTGACTGGTGATGATAGGTCCGACTTTATGCGCGACCTT
>NZ_JBFBVU010000060.1:0-7960 GCF_040689105.1 Meridianimarinicoccus marinus | reverse complement strand
GTACATTCGCCGCGACGTGGCCGGGGAACACCAGGGCATTCTGGATGCCGCCGTCGCGCGGGACGCCGACCTGGCCTGCGAGCGATTGCTGGAGCACTACCAAAAGACCGGGACCTTTCTGGCCGAAACCCCGGATGCGATGCAGGAATAGGCCCAGACGCGGCGGGCAGAGTTGTCGCCGGTGGTGATGCAGCAAACAAGGGCCGACGGGGCGATCCGTTGGCCCTTTCCATAATGTACTGTTCGGGCGGGATTGGCTGCGTTGGCGACAAGTACCGCGCCGGACGTGACGTTCCCGCCCCCACAATACGTGGTCGAGAGCGTCTCTAGTTCTCTTCAGCCGCGAGGATGACGTCGAATTCCACATTTAGGAACGGCGCATCGATCTTACCTGACAATTCCATCCCATCGGGGAACTCGCTCGCGGGCTTCTCCACATAAGTCATGACCAGATCTTCGCGCACGCCAAAGACCGTATCCTCGTCGAGATAAGGATCATCGTCGGGGAATATTTCCGTTACAAGCGTCCGGAACCCTGGTGCCTTCACGATGTAATGCAGGTGAGATGGCCGCCAAGGGTGACGGCCGCAGGCCCGCAGGATTTCACCGACCGGACCGTCTGACGGCACGGTATACTCCACCGGCTTGACAGTCGTGAACGCATAGCGGCCATCCACACCGACGGTCATTAGGCCGTGAAACGAGTAGGTGTCCTGGTTTTCATCCTGGCTGGCATAAAGACCATTCGGGGCGGTTTGCCAGATATCGATCTCGGCGTTCGGAATGGGATTGCCATCGGTATCGCGCACCACCCCTTCCGCCAGCAACACCGGCCCGCCGAAGTCGCGCTTCATGTCGCCGCCAACCGCCAGCGGCGGGGCCCCCGAAACATGGAACGGACCCAGCACCGACGAAGACGTCGCGTCGTCCTGGGAATGCAGCATGTCCACCAGTGACGACAGCCCCAGAACATCCGAGGCCAGAACGAACTCGTGCCTGTCCTCAGTTTCAACTGCGGCGCAGCCTTGCAGGAACGCGATGCCGTGACGCCATTCGTCGTGGGTCAGGTTGGTCTCTCGCGCGAAGTCATGAAGATGCTGGACCAGCGCGCTCATGACCTCGCGCGTCCGGGGCGCCATGTCGTCTGCCAGATAGCCTTTGAATACGTCTGTGATGTTGTCTTTGGTGACGTTGCGCATCGGATGTCTCCTTAGATGAGAGCAAGGCTGAGAATAGGGAACTGGATCAGGATCAGCAGGATGAACAGCATGACGAAGGCGAAGGGCAGCGCGCCCATGAACACGTCCTTGAGCGAAATGCTGTCGTCATTCAGCGTCGATTTGATCACGAAGCACGAGATCCCCAGGGGCGGCGTGAGCAGCCCAATTTCCGCACCCACAACCGTGACGATGCCAAACCAGATCAGCGACATGTCAAGGGCTTCGACCAACGGCAGAAACAAGGGAACCACAATCAGGATGATCGAGGCGGTGTCCAGAAGCGTGCCCAGAAACAGCATGAGCAGGATATACAGGATCATGATGCCCCAGAACGATGCCTCGCTCCCGGCCAGCAGATCCTGCAACTGGTTCGGCAGACCTGCCATGCCCAGCATCCGGCTGTAGATCGAGGCGGCGGTGATAAGAAACAGGATCGCCGCGGTGATGTGGCCAGTTTCGAGCAGGGCATCCCAGAAGGTCCGCAAAGTCATCGAGCGGCGCACCAGGGCGATGACCAGCGCCACCAATGCACCGGCGGCTCCGGCCTCGACCGCGGTCAGCCAGCCGGTGTAGATGCCCCCCAGAACGATGGTGATCAGGAAGACCGTCGGGAGTGTCTTGGACGCAATCTCCCGTCCCGACATCCATTCGGTGTCCTCGACCATGCGGCCGCCGACGAAACCGGGCGTGTAGCGGCCCATGAGCCAAATGGCCCCCACATAGGCAATGGCCAGCATGATGCCGGGGATGACGCCGGCCAGGAACATGTCGCCCACCGATTGCTCGGACACGAAGGAATAGATGATCAGCATCGCCGAGGGCGGGATGATCATCCCCAGCACCGAGGATCCCGCGACCACGCCCACCGCAAAGCGCGGGTTGTAGTCCTGGGCGATCATCTGCGGCACCGAGACCTTGGTGAAGACCGAGGCGGAGGCAATCGAGGATCCGGTCACCGCGGCGAAGACGGCATTGGCGCCAACCGTCGCCATGCCGATGCCGCCCTTCACCTTGCGAAACCGCAAGGTCATCACTTCGTAGATGTCCCTGCCCAATCCGGCCTTCGAGACGATCAGCCCCATGAAGGTGAACAGCGGGATTGTGGCGAAACTGTATTCCATCGCTGAATCGCCAACGGCGACTTTCAGCAGGTTCAGCGCCAGGGTGAAGTTGTCGCGCATCAACCAGATCGAGATGAACGACACCATCCCCAAGGCTACGGGGATATAGACCCCGGCATAGATCAGAAAAACGATCGCGGCGACCGAGATCAGGCCAATTTCAATCGGGCTCATGTTTTGGGCTCGTCATGTTCGGGAACGCGGACCAATTGCGGCCGATCCTGCGCTGAGACAACTTTGAGGATGAAAATCACGCAGGACAGCGCACAGCCAAGCGCGATCACCAGTTTCACCGGCCACCACGGCAGGGTGAACAGCCCCGGAACGCCGAAATAGTCCTGCGTTTCCCACATGTGCAGGAACTCGGGGAACATGATGTAGGCAATCAGCGCCATGAAGATGGCCGAGACCGCGTTGATGATCCGCCGCAGTCCAGAGGTCAGGCGCGGCCTGCGGTCGTGCAACAGGTTCAGGAACCCGTCCGAGCGCGTCAGCCGGTCAACCCGCACCACGTCGGCCAGTTGCAGGAAGACGATGAACACCACCGAGAATTGAACGATTTCGTAGGTGCCCTTGAGCGGGGAACTGAAGACCCCCCGCGCAATGACATCGATGTTGAGGATGACCACCAACGCCAGAACCGCGAGGGTTCCGATGGCGTTGGCAGCAATCGCAAGAGCATTGGCGACCCGGCTCAGGCCGAGCGTCACGTATTTCAGCATGTTGTCGGCCTCAGTTGTCGGATCGCCAAGGGATCAGGGCTGGGACCAGTCGCGCACGCCGACAAAGCCTTCGGCTTCCAGCTTGGCCAGATAGGCTGCAAGCATGTCGCTGCCGGGTTCTCCCGCATCATTCAGGGTCTGGGCCCATTCCTGCGCAATGTTGGGCATCGCTGCCGCCCAGGCGGCGCGGTCCTCGTCCGAAACTTCGACAATGGTGCCGCCAGCCGCGATATAGGCCGCTTCGGATTCCGCCGCGATGTCCATGGCAATGCCTGCCAAGTGATCGCGGTACGCGATGGCGACCTCTTGCAGCACGCCTTTCACTTCGCCGGGCAGGCCATTCCAGTAGTCCTGGTTGACCGTGACCGTCTTGGTGTTCACCGCGCCCAGATCGGCGCTCAGCATGTAGGGGGCGACTTCCGAGATCTTGAACGTCGCACCGGCTTCGGGCCAGAGCATGGCAGCATCGACCAGGCCGGTCTGCACCATGTTGTAGAAATCGGTTAGGCCGCCACGGACCCCGGCGGCACCATTGATGCCTTCGAGATAGCGCAGGTTCATGCCCGCGCCCGCGATCTTCTTGTTCTCAAGGTCCTTGAGGCTGGCGACTTCGGACGACGAAAAGACCTGATAGCTGTCCAGGACAACACCAGTCGCCAGGTAGACCTGGTTCTGGGCGGCAAATTCGTTCTGCATTGTCGGGAATTCGCGGGCGATCTCGTCGACGGCCTTTGCCACGGCGCGTGCATCCGACGACACGAAAGGCGTCACGGCGGAAATCCCCTGGCTAGGCAGTTTGGACGAATGGAAGATCGTGGTGACGATCCCGATATCGCCCAGTCCCAGTTGAATGCCTTCCAGCACTCCGCGCGGCTTCACGATGGACCCGCCGTAGTTTTCTTGCCAGTCCATGACGTAGTTGCCGTTCTCGGCCAGGCGGCGGTCGACTTCGGGAATGAAGAAATTGCTGAATTCCCGCACCCAGAGCGAGCGGTCGGGGTAGCCGTCGATCACGACCGCAGAAATCGTTTCTTGCGCGACGACAGGCATCGCGGTCATGCCCGCCAGGGCCGCCCCCATGAGGCTGCGTTTGGTCCAGTTGATCATTCATTTTCCTCCCAGAAAATCGGGCGTTTCGCCCGGTTGCTTAGTCAGTCTTCACCCAGTTCACCGTCAGGTCTGTCCCCGCCGCAGCGAAAAGTTTGGCAATGGCACAGTACTTTGCGGTTTCGGCACCGACGCGGTCCAGGTCTTGCTGGCTCGCCGACGTGGTGCAGTTCACCGTCAGGGCAATCGCGGGAAAGGGCAGGTCAATTTCCTCTTCCATCAGGACACCGCGCCGGTCGAACTTGGCAGCCGCATCGATGGTCACTTCGCCCAGATCAATACCAAGGCGGCGGGCGTTCTTGTGGCCAACCACATTGGTGCAGGCGATCAGGGACGCCATTGCGGCCTCGGTTGGCGAGGGGCCCAGATTGGTGCCGCCGCGCTCAATCGGCTCATCAATGACCACCTGCAGGTCGCGCACGGGAATTTCCGTGCGCGCATGTGTCGGACATTGCGCTGTCGTCCGATAGGTCACGACAGTTTTCGTTTTTATTGCCATGGCCTCCTCACCTTCAGGCAAAGCTGCAGACTTGATCGAACGAGAAACGTGGCAACTTCTGGAACAAGGCAGTTTCGTCCGCGTAGCCGAGATTGCACAGGAAGTTCGATTTCAGGGGGGTGCCCGCAAAGAACTCCTCATCCACGATCGCGTTTGAAAAACCCGACATCGCGCCCACATCCAGACCAAGCGCACGTGCCGCGATCATCAAGTACGCGCCCTGCAGCGTGCCGTTGCGAAACGCTGTGGTCTCGCAATGCTCGGGCTTGCCTTCGAAATGCGGGCGGCGATCTTCATGCGGGAACAGGAACGGCAAATGCGTCCAGAACTCCACGTCATAAGCCACGATCACCGTGACCGGCGCGGCCATCATCTTGTCGATGTTTTTTGCCTTGAGGGATTTGGCCAGACGCGCCTTGCCCTCGGGGGACCTCACGAAGACGAAGCGGGCCGGCAGCGTGTTCATGCTTGTGGCGCCATTGATCATGATCTCGAACAACTCGTGCAGCAATTCTTCGCTGACCGGCTTGTCCGTCCACGCATAGTGCGAGCGGGCGCTGCGCAGCACCAGATCGATCGCGTCGTCAGACAGGCGCCCAATCCGCTGCCTTAATTCACGGACATCGGCCTGCGCCTTGGCTCGCGCCACTTCCAGCGCTTTGCCTACCGGCGCGGTCATTCTGCGGCCACCTTCACGGGCCGGTCCCTTTCATCGATGACGGGGCTGGAACAGATCCCGATGCCGTCGATCTCGATATCCACGACCTCTCCGGGCTTGAGCCAGCGCGGATTGGGCTTCTTGGCATGGCCGACGCCCGGCGGTGTGCCCATGGCGATCAGATCGCCGGGTTCCAGTGTGGTGTATTCGGATATCGTGGCGATGGTCTGTGCCACCGACCAGATCATGTTACCTGTGTTGGAAGACTGAAGGATCTCGGTCCCGACCCGGCTTTCGATCTTCAGACCGGCAGCACCCTGGGGCAGTTCATCCGGCGTCACGACAAACGGTCCGATCGCACCGGTATTGTCAAAGTTCTTGCCGGGAGTCCATTGATGCGTCTTGCGCTGGTAGTCGCGAACCGAGCCGTCGTTGAACACTGTATAACCAAAGACATGATCCAGCGCGTCGGCTTCGGAAATATGCCGACCGCCCTTTCCGACGATCAGCATCAGCTCGGCCTCGTAATCCAGTCTTTCCGAACAGCTCGGACGCACCATTGGCGCGCCGGCGGCCATGATCGAATTTCGACCGCGCATGAACAGCGCCGGATAGTCGGGGATGTCGTACCCCCCTTCCTTGATGTGGTCGGTGTAGTTCAGGCCAAGGCAGATGATTGTGCCCGGCGCCGCAACGGGCAGGGCAGGAACAATTGAATCGACCGCAATACGCGGGGCGTCGGCAAGGTCTCCGGCAATCGATTCCATCAAGGATTCGTCCCGGATCAACCCTATGAGATCGCCCCCGATTGCCGGGTTCAGCGCGGTCAGATTCACCGCTGTATCGCCGCCTACAGCGTACACCGCTGTGCCAGAATGGTCAGAGCCAACCAGATATCGCATGTACTTCTTCCTTGTCAGATGACCAGTTTCTGCCTACTATTTCACAGGATGTCAACTAATATCGATTTTTTAGAGGGAGACCAACCATGGTTGCGTGGGCGGATTACAAGGCAGAAGCCAAGTCACGCGGGGCTTTGGCGTTGGAACTCTACGTCGCGATATCCGCGCCAGCGAAAGCCCCCGAAGACGTCAAGGCCGCCCTGCCCGATCATCTGGCCTACCAGGGGCAGCTTGAGCGTGACGGCAGTCTCGCCTTTGCCGGCCCCATGTCCGACGAAAGTGGCCAGCAGATGCAAGGAATGGGACTGATCATCTATCGCGCGGACGGTCTGGAAACAGCACGTGCGCTCGCCGACAAGGATCCGATGCACATGTCCGGAGCCCGAACCTATGTGATGCGTCGCTGGATGATCAATGAAGGGTCCATCGCCCTGAACGTCGGCCTGTCCACAAAAACCGTGGCCCTGACGTGACAAGGCACAACACCGCAACAGGAGGAAGATCATGACACCGAGACAGAAGCGACGTCTGCCCGCCATTGCTGCCGCCCTTGCCACCCTTTGTACGGCACAGCTGCCCCTGGTCGCCCAGGCTGACAGCGTCACCGCGACCGGAACCGATATGGTCGTCACGCTTCTTGGCACCGGCACGCCGGCACCGGTCTTGACGCGGTTCGGCTATTCCACGCTGGTCTCGGCTGGTGGGCATTTGTTGCTGTTCGACATTGGCCGCGGCGCGACCCAGCGCCTGTGGCAGGTCGGCCTTCTGCCCGGCGACGTGGACGAGGTATTTGTCACTCACTACCACTCAGACCATGTAATCGGCCTTCCCGACCTTTGGCTGACCTCCTGGCTGGTGCCCTATGGCGCCAATTCCGAGCCTTTCCGCATCACCGGCCCCACGGGACTGTCAAAACTGACAGAGGGTCTGACCATGGCCTACGGTGACGACATCCAGATCCGCATCGCCGATCAGAACCTGCCCGCCGCCGGGGTCGCATTTGACCTCAATGAGTTCTCCGAAGATGGTGTGGTTTTCGACGAGGACAGCGTGACCGTCACCGCCTTTACGGTCAACCACGGTGAAAAGATCAAGCCCGCCGTCGGCTACCGGATCGACTACGCCAATCACTCGGTGGTGCTCAGCGGCGACACCAAGAAGGACGACGCGGTGATCGAAGCCGCCACAGGGGCGGACCTGCTTGTTCACCAGGTCGCCATGGCCGCAGAAGCCATCGCCAACAGGCCTCCGATCCAGGCAATAATGGGGCACCATACCTTGGCCAACGAAGTCGGCGAGGTGTTTGCCTCGGCAGAACCGGGGCTTGCGGTCTTCTCACACTTCGTTCTGCTCGGTTCTCCGGGCGCTGCGCCGACGACCGACGACGTTCTGGCCCTGACACGCACGACTTATGACGGCCCGCTTGAGATCGGCGAGGACCTGATGACAATCACCATCGGCGACGAGATCCGCGTCGGTACGGCCGACACACGCTGACACCACCGTCTGGGCGAGTGCCGGTTGCATCCGGCGCTTGCGACAACCCGAGGCATAGCATTGGCCCTAAATCCGGTTATTTCCGTCAGCGACTTTCTCCGCTCTGACCCGTTTTGTGGGCACCAGAGCTTTGCATCGCAGATCGAGCAGGATACGAGATGTTCATGATCGAGCCGCTTCCAGAGACCTCTTCCGCCGCACCGCCAGCCGCCGTGTCTGCCACGCAGGGCGCCT
>NZ_JBFBVU010000005.1:0-187325 GCF_040689105.1 Meridianimarinicoccus marinus | reverse complement strand
CGGCCGGCTCAACCTGATGGAAACCCTTGCCGAAGGCGTCGCCGCGCGGGTTCTGGCGCACAAGCAGGTGGCGCAGGTCTGGCTGCGGGTGGAAAAGCTGGATCGTCTCAGCGGCGCCCTGGGGGTCGAGATCGTGCGAGCAGCACCGCTGGCCCCTGTGGCCGAGGCGCATGCCGTCCCAACCATGGTTCTGGTGGATGACACGGCTCTGGACGATCCCCGGCTGGTGGACCGTCTGGTTGATCTGGCCGGCGACGCGCCGGCTGTGCTGTGCGTCAATCCCGTTGCGCAGCAATTGCCCGTATTCGACGGTCTGATCGCCCCGGTGACGCGCCGCATCACGCTGCTGGCCTACGAACAGGCGGCCTGGCGATTGGCGTCCCTTGATCCGCGCTTTGTCGTGGTCGATTCGCGGACCGAGATGGACTGGGCGTTGCGTCATGACAAGATCTCGGTCTGGGCGCCGTCGAAGATCGTCGTCGATGCCCGTGAAGACGCGCCGCCGTCGCCGCTGACCATGCCGGTGCTGGCCGCCTGGCTGGCGCGACGGCTGGAGGCTGCGGAAGTTCTCTGGCTGACCACGGATCGGGCAGAGCCCCTGTCCTTGGCCCCGGATCTGCCGCCCTTGCGGCCCGTGCCGCTGTCGTCCGGGGCCTGATCGGATAAGCTGCGGCTATGACCGCGTATTACCGCCCCCTCGTTCAAACAGATGCCGCCCGTCCGTCCGAGGCCCTGCCGCTGGCCGGTGGCTGGGGCTGGTTCACCCATGTGGAGGTGTTGCGCCGGGATGCATCGCCACGCATCACCAGCACCGAGGTCTTGCCGCCGGATGTTCGGGACCGCCTGTGCGCGGCCCGCGCCCCGCTGGCCGGGCTGACCCTGACCGACACGCCGCGCCTGATGGGCATCGTCAACGTGACGCCCGACAGTTTCTCGGACGGCGGACAGTTCCTCGCCGCCGAGGCCGCCATCGCCCACGGACGCCAATTGCGGAGCGAGGGCGCCGACATTCTGGACATTGGTGGCGAATCGACCCGTCCCGGCGCGGTGGAGGTTTCGGAGGCGGACGAGATCGCGCGCACCGCGCCGGTGATTGCCGCGCTGGCGGCGGAGAGTTCGGTGCCTGTCTCCATCGACACCCGCAAGGCCGCCGTGGCCGCGCGGGCGCTGGCCGAAGGGGCGGCGATCATCAACGATGTGTCGGCCATGGGGTTCGATCCCGAAATGGCCGCAACCATAGCCCGCGCCGCCGTACCGGTCTGCCTGATGCATGCGCAGGGACTGCCCGACACCATGCAGCGCGATCCGCGCTATGGCGATGCGCTGCTGGATGTCTATGACGCGCTGGAGGCCGCGATTTCCCGCGCCGAGGCCGCAGGCATCCCGCGCACCCGCATTCTTGCCGACCCCGGCATCGGCTTTGGCAAGACCACGGCGCACAACCTGGATCTGTTGCGCGGCCTGTCGCTGTTCCACGGGCTGGGCTGCGCGCTGCTGATCGGCGTGTCGCGCAAGCGGTTCATCGGCGAGATCGGGGCCGCGCCAGAGGCGGCGGACCGCGTCCATGGCTCCATTGCCGTGGCCCTTGCGGCCGTGGCACAAGGGGCGCAAATCATCCGGGTCCACGATGTGGCGGCCACCAGACAGGCGCTCAGCCTGCACCGCGCCGTCACCGGCCCCCGCGAGACGAGGCAAGGAGCAGACCCATGAGCCAGCGCAAGCTTTTCGGAACCGACGGTGTGCGGGGCCAGGCCAACAGCCATCCGATGACGGCAGATCTGGTGCTGCGTCTGGGCGCCGCCGTAGGCCGTTATTTCCGCCGCGACGGATCGAACGGTCACCGGGTGGTGATCGGCAAGGACACGCGCCTGTCGGGCTATATGCTGGAAACCGCGCTGACGGCGGGGCTGACCTCGACCGGCATGAACGTGCTGCTGCTGGGGCCGGTGCCGACCCCGGCGGTGGGGTTCCTGACAGCCTCGATGCGGGCCGATCTGGGGGTAATGATTTCGGCCAGCCACAACCCGTCCACCGACAATGGCATCAAGTTCTTCGGCCCCGATGGGTTCAAACTGTCCGATGAGGCCGAGGTCGAGATCGAGGCCCTGGTCGAAGGCGAGATCGAACCCGCCCGTCCCGAAAACATCGGCCGGGCGCGGCGCATCGATGAAGGCCGGATGCGCTATGTTGAATACACCAAGACCACCTTTCCCCGCTCGTTGCGGTTGAACGGGCTGAAGATCGTGGTGGATTGCGCCAATGGCGCGGCCTATCGCGCCGCGCCCGAGATTCTGTGGGAACTGGGCGCCGAGGTCGAGGCCATCGGCGTCACGCCGGACGGCTTCAACATCAACAAAGGGGTCGGCTCGACCGCGCCGCAGGCCGCTGCCGCGCGGGTTCTGGAAACCGGCGCCGATCTGGGAATCTGCTTGGATGGCGATGCCGACCGCATCATCCTGATCGACGAGACCGGGCAGGTCACCGATGGCGACCAGCTGATGGGCCTGCTGGCCAGCCGCTGGGCCGACGAAGGCCGGCTGGAGGGCAACACGCTGGTGGCGACGGTGATGTCGAACCTCGGGCTGGAACGGTTCCTGCATGGCCGGGGCATCGGCCTGCAACGCACCAAGGTCGGCGACCGCTACGTGGTCGAGGAAATGCGCCGGGGTGGGTTCAACCTGGGCGGGGAACAGTCGGGCCATATTGTGATGACCGACTATGCCACCACCGGCGACGGTCTGATGGCCGGGCTGCAGTTTCTGGCGGCGATGGTGCAAAGCGGTCAGCCGGCCTCAAGCCTGACCCGGGTGTTCGACCCGTGCCCGCAATTGCTGAAGAACGTCCGCTATGCCACCGGGGCTGATCCGCTGGACAGCGATCAGGTCAAGGCCGCGATCCGGGCCGCCGAAAGCGATCTGCAAGGGCAGGGCCGCCTGCTGATCCGCAAGTCCGGCACCGAACCGCTGATCCGGGTCATGGCCGAAGCCGAGGACGAAGGCCTGATGACCCGCATCGTCGATGGTCTGGTCGGAGAAATTCAGGCCGCGGTCTGATCCGGCATTCAGCGCCGTCAGCGCACGCGGGTCAGGGCAATTCCTGCCAGGATCAGCGCCATGGCCAGGATCAGGTTCAGCGAGATTGGCTCGCCCAGCAGCAGCGCGCCGAAGATCACCGACCAGACCGGCACCTGATAGGCGGTCAGGCTCATGAAGCCGGGTCCGACGCTGCGCACGATCAGCACGCGGATCAGGTTGGCGACGCCGGTGGGCAGCACGCCGACCCAAAGCAGCGCCAGTAGGGGCAGGCCGGCGGGCAGAGTCGGCCAGCCTTCGAAAATCAGCGCTAGGATCACCAGGACGATGGCGGCAATGCCGGTCATCAGCCGGGCCAGGCGGATCGGATCGATGGGCGGGCAGCGGCGCGTCAGGATCGAGGCGCAGGCATAGCACAGCGTTGCCCCGATACAGGCAATGCGGCCGCCCATGGCCTCGCCGCCGCCCGCCAGCAGGCTGCGCGGCCCGATCAGCAGGACGACGCCCAGAAAACCCGCCAGAACCCCCAAGGTGCGCCAGCGGGTCATGGTCTCGCCCGGCACGAAGACATGCGCCAGCGGCAGCACGAACAGCGCGACGGCGGCCATGGAGACGCCCGCGAAGGACGAAGGCACGGTTTGCAGCCCCCAGGTCAACAGTGCCATGGGCAAGGCCGCGCCCAGCAGGGCGATGGCCAAGACAAAGCGCCAGGGCAAGGGGGTGGGGGGGCGGTATTTGCCGGCTGCGGCCAGCCCGGCCTCGATCGCCAACAGCGTCACCGCGCCGATCACCAGCCGTCCGGCGGCCAGCCACAGCGGCGACATGTCTTCCAGCGCCACGCTCATGCCCATGAAGGCGGTGCCCCAGATGATCCCGAGGCTGATCGTTCCGGCCCAGTGAATCGGGCGCGGATCGGAGAGGGCGGAGCTGGACATGAAGGTTTCGGGGGGGCGGCACCTGCCGCGAAAAAAGGGACCGGCGCGCCCGCAAGCGCGCCGGTCGGATCGCTTAGTTCTTTTCTTTGTCGACCATCTTGCCGGCCGAGATCCACGGCATCATGCCGCGCAGCTTGGCGCCGGTTTCTTCGATCAGATGCTCGTCGTTGGCGCGACGCGACGCCTTGATGGTCGGCTGACCGACAGCGTTTTCCAGCATGAAGTCACGCACGAACTTGCCCTGCTGGATGTCGGTCAGAACCGCTTTCATCCGGGCCTTGGTTTCGTCGTAGTTCAGGATGCGCGGGCCGGTGACGTACTGGCCGTACTCGGCGGTGTTCGAGATCGAGTAATCCATGTTGGCGATGCCGCCTTCATAGATCAGGTCGACGATCAGCTTCACTTCGTGCAAGCACTCGAAATAGGCCATTTCCGGCGCATAACCGGCTTCGACCAGGGTTTCGAAGCCGCAGCGGATCAGCTCGACCAGACCGCCGCAGAGAACGGCCTGCTCGCCGAACAGGTCGGTTTCGCATTCTTCGCGGAAGTTGGTCTCGATGATGCCCGAACGGCCGCCGCCGATGGCCGAGCAGTACGACAGCCCGATTTCCAGCGCCTTGCCGGTGGCGTCGGTATCCACGGCCACCAGGCAGGGCACGCCGCCGCCCTTGGTGTATTCGCCGCGCACGGTGTGACCGGGGCCCTTGGGCGCCATCATGATCACGTCGATGCCTTCTTTCGGCTCGATCAGGCCGAAGTGCACGTTCAGGCCGTGGGCGAAGGCGATGGCCGCGCCGGGCTTGATGTTGTCGTGCACGTATTTCTTGTAGGTCTCGGCCTGCAGCTCGTCGGGCATGGTGAACATGATCACGTCACACCAGGCCGCCGCTTCGGCGATACCCATCACTTGCAGACCTTCGGCTTCAGCTTTCTTGGCCGAGGCCGAGCCTTCGCGCAAGGCGACGACAAGGTTCTTGGCGCCGCTGTCGCGCAGGTTCAGCGCGTGGGCGTGGCCTTGCGAGCCATAGCCGAGGATGGCGACTTTCTTGTCCTTGATCAGGTTCACATCGCAGTCACGGTCATAGTAGACGCGCATGGGGATCTCCTTCCCGATTGATTATGGGCGCAGCATAGGGGCTGATATCCGCAGGAACAGGAAGGAAAGGTTCGGATTATCGGTGTGAAACGAAATTGATATTCGTGAAATCGGGTGATACGCGGACAATCATGCAAATCGACGACATGGATCGCAGGCTGCTGCGCTATTATCAGGCCGACCCGGCCTTGTCGGCCGCGGCCCTGGCCGAAACCGCCGGGCTGACCCGTGCGGCCTGCTGGCGGCGGCTGGAAAAGCTGCGTGCGGCGGGGGTGATCCGCGGCGTGCGCGCGGTGATCGACTGGGGCAAGCTGGGCTATGCGGTCGAGGTTTCGTTGCGGGTGGCGGTGGACAAGACCCAACCCGGTGCTTTCGACGCGGTTGTGGCGCGGGCTCGCGAGATCCCCGAGGTGATCGAGATCCAGACCTTCCTGGGCCGGGTGGATCTGCGCCTGTCGGTGCGCGCGCGCGACATGGCGCATTACCAGCAGATCTATCACGACCGCATCCTGACCCTGCCGCATCTCGCCGATATCGAGGGGCTGATGCGGGTGGCCACCATCAAGGATGACGAAAGCCTGCCGCTGTGATCGACCTGGACGATCTGGACCGCGCCTTGCTGCGGGCGCTGGCGGCGGATGCCAGTCAAAGCGCCGGGGCGCTGGGGCGGAATCTGGGGCTGTCGCAACCGGCCACATGGCGGCGGATCCGGCGGCTGGAGCAGGCGGGTATTCTTGCCGGGCGGCGACTGGATCTGGACAAGACGCGGCTGGGATTTGGCGTCACGGTGTTCCTGGGCATCAAGCTGGCGGCGCGCGGGCGCACCAGCCTTGAGGATTTCGAACGCGCCATCAGCGCCATCCCCGAGGTTCAGGCCGTCCACCATGTGCTGGGCCGCTTCGACTATCGCGTGCGGGTGGTGGCGCGCGATCTGGCGGATTTCGAACGGGTGCTGCGGCGGCGGGTCATGACCCTACCGTCGGTGGGCGACATCGAATCCAACGTGGTGCTGAGCGAGGAAATCCGCCCCGGTCCGCTGAGGGCCGCAACGGGGTCTGTGGACTGAAACCTCTTTGCACCGGCCCCGCTCCCGCGTTAGCCCTTTAGGCAACATGTAACAGGAGGCTGCCATGGCACTGCTCAACACGGTCGATCCAGACGGACTGGACGAATTCTCGGTGGTGTTCACCGACCGCTCGCTCAACCACATGTCCGCCACCTTCCAGCAAGTGATGCGCGACATCAGCGCGATGCTGAAAGAGGTCTATCACGCCGAGGCGGTGGCATTGGTGCCCGGCGGTGGCACCTATGGAATGGAGGCGGTCGCGCGCCAGTTCGCCCGCGGCGCCCGCACGCTGGTGGTGCGCAACGGCTGGTTCTCCTATCGCTGGAGCCAGATTTTCGAAGCCGGAGCCTTTGCCGCCGAGAGCACGGTCATGAAGGCGCGCCAGACCGGCAACGGCCCGGCGGCCCCCTTTGCGCCGGCGCCGATCGAGGATGTGGTGGCCCGGATCCGGGCTGAAAAGCCCGACGTGGTCTTTGCCCCGCATGTGGAAACCTCCGCCGGGGTCATCCTGCCCGATACCTATGTCACGCAGATGGCCGCCGCCGCCCATGAGGTCGGCGCGCTGATGGTGCTGGATTGCATCGCCTCGGGCTGTGTCTGGGTCGATATGGAAACCACCGGGGTGGATGTGCTGATCTCGGCCCCGCAGAAGGGCTGGTCGGCCGCGCCCTCGGCCGGGCTGGTGATGATGGGGCCGCGCGCGCTGTCCCGGCTGGAGCAGACCCGGTCGGACAGTTTCGCGCTGGACCTGAAGAAATGGCACCAGATCATGCAGGCCTATGAAAACGGCGGCCATGCCTATCACGCCACCATGCCCACCGATGCGCTGCACGCCTTCCGTGACACCGTGGCCGAGACGCGGGACTATGGGTTCGACCGGCTGCGCACGGCGCAATGGGCGCTTGGCGACGGGGTGCGGCAGATGCTGGCGGCGAAGGGCGTGACCTCGGTCGCTGCCGAGGGCTTCGGCGCGCCGGGCGTTGTGGTGAGCTACACCAGCGATCCGGCGATCCAGAACGGATCGAAGTTTGCCGCCGAAGGCCTGCAGATCGCCGCCGGGGTGCCGCTGGCCTGTGACGAGCCCGAGGGGTTCATGACCTTCCGGCTGGGCCTGTTCGGTCTGGACAAGCTCTATGACGTGGAGGCGACGCTGGGGCGGTTGAAACCGGTGCTCGACAAGGTTCTGTAGGCGCGTCTCTGGCCGGGGACAGGTGCCTCCGGCGGGAGTATTTTGGCCAAGAAAAAGGAGTGCGGGCGCGCTATCCCTTGGCGCCGAGGCCCAGCTGCATCAGGCGTTTGCGCACCGGCGACAGGCCATAGAGTGCGGCCAAGCCGCTGCGGCGCAGGTCGCGCAGGGGCTGCGGGCTGAGCATGGACGCGCGGTTCAGCAGATCGACGCCGGTGATGCGGGCCAGCACTTCGGGACGGCGGGCGCGGGTGTAGCGGGCGAGGCTCTCGGCGCTGCCGAGGTCCTGCGGGGCGGCTTCGATCAGGTCGAGCAGTGTTGCAAGGTCGGCCAGCGACATGTTCAGCCCCTGCGCGCCGATGGGCGGCACCACATGGGCGGCTTCGGCCATCAGCGCGATGCGCGGGGCGTCGAACCGGTCGGCGATCTGGCTGATGATCGGCCAGAGCGTGCGCTGGCTGGTGAGCGTCAGTGGCCCGTAAAGCCCGCCCGAACGCGCGGTGGCGGCGGCGGAAAACGCGTCCTCGTCCAGTGCCAGAAGACGATGGGCTTCCGGCCCATGCTCCATCCAGACCACGGCGGAACAGGGCAGACCCTTGTGATCGGGCAGCGGCACCAGCGTGAAGGGGCCGCCCGAGCGGTGGATCTCGGTCGAGACATTATCGTGCGGCGCGTCATGGGTGACAGCGAAGGCCAGCGCCTTTTGGGCGTAGCGGGTGGTGCGCACGCCGATGCCGGCCTGTTGGCGCACCGTGGAGGTACGGCCATCGGCGGCCACCACCAGCCGGGCGCGGGCGCGGCTGCCGTCGGACAGTTGCACGATGGCCTCGGCGCTGCGGGGCAGCACATCGCGCACGCCCACGCCAGTACGGTGGGTGACCGTTGGCTGGTCGGCGACGGCGCCCAGGAATTCGCGCCGCAGCAGCCAGTTCGACAGGTTCCAGCCGAAGGGACGGCTGCTGATGTCGGCGGCGTCGAAGTCTCGGGTCAGGCGCGGTTCGGTGGTCACCCCGCCGGCATCGACGATGCGCATGATCTGCAGGTCGGCGGCATGCGGCGCCAGCCGGTCCCAGACGCCGATGCGGTCCAGAAGATCGCGCGATGGCTGCAGAAAGGCGGTGCTGCGCAGGTCGGCACCCTGGGCGTCACGCTCGGTCACCGGGACGGCGGGATCGACACAGAGGGTGCGCAGGCCGAGGTGGCCGAAGGCCGTGGCCGCCGCAAGCCCGGCGATGCCGCCGCCGGCGACCACGATGTCAAAGTCCTGGATTGCGCTGCTCATGGCATCCCCCACCTGGTTCCGCTGCACAGAATAGCGGTTTCTGCGGCGGGGGGGAGAGCGGCGTCTGGCCGCGCAGGCTCAGCCGCGCGAGATCATCACCAGAACCAGCGCCATGACGCCCACCAGGGCCAGGGCCGGAACGATCAGACCAGCAAAACCGAAGAGCGCGATCGCGCCGCCCCAGGTAGCGAGGGCCAGAACGGCGAGCAGAAGGGTGCGGAACTCGGTCCCTGTCCAGCGTTGGCTGTGGGTCGGGTGATCGGGCGTGGCGGTCATGGCGTGATCCTTGAAACAGGGGGGGTGATGCCGCCTGATGCCACAAGAAATGCTGCAAGTGCAAACATGCCCGCGGTCGCAGCGACCTTAGTCGCATATTTGCCGCAAAAAGCCTGTCAGATCGTCGGTGCGATAGTGGAGGTGACCCGCATCCATGGCCTCGTGGTCAGGGGCCACATGCACCGTGCCCAGCCCCAGATCATGTGGGACGGCGAGGTTTCGGGGATCGTCCTCGAACATCACCGCCTGTTCCGGGGCAAGCCGGGCGCGGGCGAAGACGGTCTCGAATGCCACGCGGGCCGGTTTGGGGTGATAGGCGGCGTGTTCGATGCCGTAGATGGAGTCGAACAGGCCCGACAGGCCGCGCGCCGCCAGTACCCGTTCAGCGTAGGGGGCAGAGCCGTTGGTGTAGACCATCTTGCGCCCCGGCAGCGCCGCGATGGCCGCACGCAGGTCCGGATCGGGCGACAGTGGCGCCAGGTCGATGTCATGCACATCCACCAGATAGGGCACCGGGTCGAGATCATGCTCGGCCATCAGCCCGGCAAGGGTGGTGCCATAAAGGTCCCAGTAGTGCTTGCGCAGGCGGTCGGCCTCGGCGCGGGGCACGTCCAGCGCGGTCATCACGTAGTCGATCATCCGCACCTCGATCTGATCGAACAGCCGGGCCTGCGGCGGGTAAAGCGTGTTGTCGAGATCGAAGATCCAGACGCTGCGGGTGTTCAGGGCGCGGGGCATGATGCGGGTTTGGCGCAGTTCTGCCGGGGGGGCAAGCATCGGCTTGCCCTTTTGCCGGGGAAAACGGTAGTTTGGGCCGCGAGGAGGACCGCAATGTCCGTCAGCAAGCACCCCAACAAGGATGCCTACGAATTGATCCTTGATGCGATCGACGTGGGGGTCTTCCGGCCCGGCGACCGTCTGGTCGAAAGCGAACTGGCCGAGCGGTTCGGCGTGTCGCGGACCCCGATCCGCGAAGCCTTGCAGCGGCTGGAGACCCAGTCCCTGCTGGCCCGCGACGGGCGCAGCCTGATCGTGGCCTCGCTGGACCACAACCAGTTGGCCGAGTTGTACGTGGTGCGGGCCGAGCTGGAAGGGCTGGCCGCGCGTCTGGCTGCCCAGCATTCGACGCTGGAGGAGATCCGGGTCCTGCGCGACATGGTGGCCAGCGATCTGGAGCTGATCGACGATCCCAGTGCACTGTCGCGGGCCAACAAGCGGTTTCACCGGCAGATCCACCTGGCCTCGCACAACCGCTATCTGGTGCAGCAACTGGATCTCGTGCATCGGACCATGGCGCTTCTGGCCTCGACCTCGCTGGCGGTGGAGGGGCGCGGGGAGACCGCGCTTGCCGAGCATGGCGCCATCGTCGATGCGATCGAACGGCGCGACGGTGACGGGGCGGAGGCTGCCCTGAAAATCCACATCTCGAAAGCCTTCGAGACGCGGCTGAAGCACGATTCCGCAAACATGGACGCGGTGTCCTGAGACGCGGTCAGGCCGGCAGGGCGGCGCCAAGGCCCGGCGCATCGTCCAGCCCGTGTTCGGTCTTGTCCCAGAAGAACGGCCGGTAGGCCATCTCGACCAGCGCCTTCAGGGCGGCCAGCGATTGCAGCATGAAATAGGGGTTCAGCGCCAGAATCCACGGGGTCAGGGTGCGATGCCCGGTGCGGCGCAGCGCCAGGATGGCCAGCGCCAGATTGATCCCTTCGCACAGGATCAGCACTGAGGTGATGGTGACCAGCGCGCCAGTCGACAGCAGGTCCTGTAGCGGATGCGGCAGACCGAGGGCGATCAGCCACCAGCTCCACAACGTCGGGGCGAGCAACGCCTGCACCAGCGCGCTGAGCAGGATGACCTGCACCGCGAAGAACCCGCGCGGGCCAAGGTCGCGCCAAAGCTGCCCCGGCCGGCGCATGTGCGTGGCGTAGGTCATGGCATAGCCCTTCATCCAGCGCGAGCGCTGGCGGATCCACGGCCACAGCCGGCAGTTGGCCTCTTCCATGGTGGTGCTGTCGATCAGCTCGGTCCGGTAGCCGTGACGATACAGGCGAATGCCCAGATCCGCGTCCTCGGTGACGTTGAACGCATCCCAGGCGCCGATCTTTTCCAGCACCTCGCGGCGGAAGAACAGGGTGGTGCCACCCAGGGGGATCGGCAGGCCCAGGCGCGAAATGCCGGGCAGGACCATGTTGAACCACACCGCATAGTCGATGGTGAAACAGCGCGACAGCCAGTTTTGCCGGGCATTGTAGAACGACAGTCGTCCCTGCAGGCAAGCGATGTCGGGCGGCGCTTCGTTGAAGCGGGTGACCACATGGGCGATCTGATCCGGGTCCGGCGCGTCCTCGGCATCATAGACCCCGACAATGCTGCCGCGGCAGTGATCCAGCGCGTGGTTGAGCGCCCGCGGCTTGGTCTTCACCATCCCCTCGGGCACGGTCAGCACCCGGATGTGGACCGGCAGGATCGTGCGTTTCAGGCAGGCGCGGGTGACGGCATCGTCGGATTCCACGATCAGGCAGATGTCCAGCAGCGCGGCGGGATACTTGATCCGTTGCAGGCGGCGCAGCAAACGCTCGGCAATGCGATCCTCGCGGTAGAGCGGCACCAGAAGCGACACCACCGGCCGCTTCAACCGCGAGGGCGGGTGCAGGCGGATGATCTTGGCGTCGGGCTGCAAAGCTGGCCTGCGGAACGCCGCGATCCCGGCCATGGTCTTGAGCGCGGTCAGCGAGATCAGCGCCAGCAGGGCCAGACAGGTCAACAACCAGAAGGCCAGCACCGGCGCGGCCAGAAACCCCGCGATGATGCCCAGACCAAGGCCAATGGCGGCCAGGCGGAACGGACGGCAGGTCCAGGCGCGGCAACTGTCCAGCGCGGCCAGGCGGCGTTCGTTGCGATGGCGGACTTCCAACGGAAGACAGCGGTTGAGACTGCGCCGCAGCCCGGTTTCCGAGGTCAGCGCCAGCATGACCGGGCCGAACAGCGCCTCCAGTGTCGCGCGCTCGGCCTCGAACCGTTCGGGGTAGACTGCGGCGATGACCGTTGCGGCGCCGATACGGCGCCAGGGCACCATGCGCTGCGCCAGGCAGGCGTCCAACCCCATAGTCTGGATCAGCGCAGGATCGGGGGCATGGGCCTCAAGATCGATGCGGCGCGCGCCCCATTGGTCTTCCAGCGCCGCCAGCAGATCATGTTCTGCCAGCCCGCTTTCGACCTGAAGCAGCGAGCCCAGATGCGCGGCCATGGTGCGCTGGCGCAGCAACAGGCTGGCCAGTTGCGGCGGCGTGATCAGGCGCTTGGCGCAAAGGATCTCCCCCAGCCGGGTGCGGGAGCGCGGCACAGCCGCCGCCGACGGGCGGACGCCCGTGCCTGCGACAACAGAGAGAAGCTGGCCTTCCATGGCGGGTTCCTTGTGTAGGACCCACCAAGACTGACCTCAGCTTGGTTAAATCGCCTTTAATTCAAAAGCGAATCAACCGGTCCCTCAAGCCATAGCGGCGCGAAACCGCTCAAACAGATAGAAACTGTCCTGCGGGCCGGGGCTGGCTTCGGGGTGATGCTGCACCGAGAACACCGGGCGGTCGGCCATGCGGATGCCGCAGTTGGAGCCGTCGAACAGCGAGACATGGGTCTCGATCACACCATCGGGCAGGGTCTGGCTGTCCACGGTGAACCCGTGGTTCATCGAGGTGATCTCGACCTTGCCGGTGTCCAGATCCTTGACCGGGTGGTTGGCGCCGTGATGGCCGTGGTTCATCTTGACCGTCTGCGCGCCCAGAGCCAGCGCCAGCATCTGGTGACCCAGACAGATGCCGAAGACCGGCAGATCGGTGGTGTCCAGGATCTGGCGGATCATCGGCACCGCATAGGTGCCGGTGGCGGCGGGATCGCCGGGGCCGTTCGACAGGAACACGCCTTGCGGGTCGTGGGCCAGGACCTCTTCGGCAGTGGCGGTGGCGGGCAGCACGGTCACATCGCAGCCGGCCGAGGCCAGGCAGCGCAGGATGTTGCGCTTGGCGCCATAGTCGATGGCCACGACCTTGGGGGCTGCACCCTCGCGCTTGCCATAGCCGTCGGGCCAGGCCCAGCGGGTTTCGTCCCATCTGTAGGACTGGGCGCAGGTCACATCCTTGGCCAGATCCTTGCCCACCAGCCCGTCAAAGCCGCGCGCCGCGGCCACCAGGGCCTCGATGTCGAACTGGCCGTCGGGGTTGTGTTCCAGCGCCACATGGGGCGCGCCCTGCTGGCGGATGGCGCGGGTCAGACGGCGGGTATCGACCCCGCCCATGCCGATCCGGCCCTGTTTGGCCAGCCACGGTCCCAACTCCTGCTGGGTGCGCCAGTTCGAGGCCAGTGTCGGATCCCATTTCACCACCATGCCCTCGGCCACCGGTTGAGCGGTCTCGTCATCCTCGGTGTTGGTGCCGACATTACCGATATGCGGGAAGGTGAAGGTCACGATCTGGCCCGCATAGGACGGGTCGGTCATGATCTCCTGATAGCCGGTCATCGCCGTGTTGAAGCACAATTCGGCGGTGGTGCGCCCGGTTGCTCCGAACCCGATTCCGTAGAACAGGGTGCCATCGGCCAGGGCGAGGCAGGCGGTAGGCGCGGGCGTAGCGGACATGGCGCATCTCCGTGGGAAGCAAAGGGAAAAATCGCACGATCCCTAAGGGGGGGCGCAGGGCGGGTCAAGGGTTCGTGAACACGACCGCAAGGTGCGAAGCATCCTGCCCTTGTCACATTGCTGTCACCGACCTACAAAGCGGGTTGGAGTTTTATGGGGATGAAGCACCGATGGACCTTAAAACCAAGGTTTCAAGCCAACTCAAACAGGCGATGAAGGACAAGGACACCCGCCGGTTGTCCACCTTGCGCCTGATCAATGCGGCCATCAAGGATCTAGAGATCGCCAAGCGCAATTGCGAAGAGGGCGATGACGCGGCCCTGGGCAATGACGAAGTGCTTGGCATTCTGACCAAGATGGTCAAGCAGCGCCGCGAAAGCGAGCGCGCCTATGAAGAGGGCGGCCGTCTTGAACTGGCCGAGCAGGAGCGCGAGGAAGCCGAAATCATTGCGGAATTCCTGCCCAAGCCGCTGAGCGACGCGGAAAAGGAGCAGGCCATAAAGGACGCCATTGCCGATAGTGGCGCAGGGTCGCTGCGCGACATGGGCAAGGTGATGAGCCTGCTGAAACAGCGCCACGCCGGACGGCTGGATTTCGCAACCGTCGGGCCGGAAGTGCGCGAGCGTTTGGCCTCGTAGCGCCCGCAACATCGGAAAACTGGAAAGGGCCTCTCGGGGCCCTTTTTCTATGCGTGCGGCTGATGACCGGGCGCGGCGCTGGCGGCAACGCGGGGCAGAAGGTCAGCGAGAATCAGGTAGAGATCCGCGCGTTCGTCGCTGGACAGGAACGCGCCCAGTTCAACCTCGCGCCCGGCGCCCTTCAGGGTCAGGTATTTTTCCACCGGACCGGCCTTTTCGTGCAACTGCACCGTCACCCAATAGGGATTCGCCTGCCAGGATTGATCCGGCTGCCGCCGGGCGCGGCGGATCAGCGTCACGCGATCGGACCAAAGGGTCAGCTCTTCCAGGATCTCGCCATCGCGATAATTCTTCTGCAGCAGTGCCCACATCAGCGCCAGCGCCACCAGCACGAAGGGCAGAAGGCCCCACAGCACCGGCGTGCCGATCACCGCCAGCAGCGGCACCAGGACCAGCACAAAGGTGATGGCGATGAACAGAACGAATCCCTTCTTGGGCAAGGACCGATGCGGCCACAGGTGCAGCACCGCCAGCGGCGGCTGCCCCCGGTCATGAAAAGAGGCCCCGGAAATCTCCGGGGCCTCTTTCGTTTCATTGACCCATTCGATGGGCATTCAGTGCGCGTGGCCCTTGTCCCAGTCGCTCTGCTTGGGGAGCGTCTCGAAGGTATGCTCCGGCGGCGGCGAGGGCAGGGTCCATTCCAGCGTGTCCGCGTACTCGTTCCAGTAGTTGTTCTCGGTCACCTTCTCGCCGCGCGTCAGCGTGTACCAGACGATATAGATGAACAGAACGAACGAGGCGAAGGAGATGAACGCGCCGATCGAGGAGACCGTGTTCCAGAAGGCGAAGGCTTCCGGATAGTCGATGTAGCGGCGCGGCATGCCCTGACGGCCCAGGAAGTGCTGCGGGAAGAAGGTCAGGTTGGAGCCGATGAACATCATCCAGAAGTGGATGCGGCCCAGCCCTTCGGGATACTGCCGCCCCGACATCTTGCCGATGTAGAAGTAGATCCCGGCGAAGATCGCGAAGACCGCGCCCAGCGACATCACATAGTGGAAGTGCGCCACCACGTAGTAGGTGTCGTGGTAGGCCCGGTCCACAGCCGCCTGGCTGAGCACGATGCCGGTCACGCCGCCCACGGTGAACAGGAACAGGAAGCCGAAGGCCCAGAGCATGGGCACCTTGAACTCCACCGAACCGCCCCACATGGTCGCGATCCAGCTGAACACCTTCACCCCGGTGGGCACGGCGATCACCATCGTGGCCAGCATGAAGTAGGACTGCTGCGTCAGCGACATGCCCACGGTGTACATGTGGTGCGCCCAGACGACGAAGCCCAGAACCCCGATGGCCACCAGTGCCCAGACCATCGGCAGGTAGCCGAAGATCGGCTTGCGCGAGAAGGTCGCGATGACATGGCTGATGATGCCAAAGCCGGGCAGGATGATGATGTAGACCTCCGGGTGGCCGAAGAACCACAGGATGTGCTGGTAGAGGATCGGGTCACCGCCGCCAGCCGGATCAAAGAAGGTCGTTCCGAAGTTGCGGTCGGTCAGGAGCATGGTGATGGCGCCTGCCAGAACCGGCAGCGACAGCAGGATCAGCCAGGCCGTGACGAAGATCGACCACGAGAACAGCGGCACCTTGAACAGGGTCATCCCCGGCGCGCGCATGTTCAGGAAGGTGGTGATCATGTTGATCGCGCCCAGGATCGAGCTGGCGCCCGACACGTGCACTGCGAAGATCGCCAGGTCCATCGACATGCCGCCCTCGGTCGTCGAGAGCGGTGGATAGAGCACCCAGCCCACGCCCGAGCCAAGCTGGCTGTTGCCGCCCGGTGTCAGCATCGAGGCGACGCCCAGGCACACCCCGGTGACATAGAGCCAGAACGACAGGTTGTTCAGACGCGGAAACGCCATGTCCGGCGCGCCGATCTGCAACGGCATGAAATAGTTGCCGAAACCGCCGAACAGGGCTGGAATCACCACGAAGAACATCATCAGGACGCCGTGATAGGTGATCATCACGTTCCAGATATGTCCGTTCGGCGTGCAGGGGTCGGCCATGAAGCCTTCCATGCACATGAACTGCACACCGGGGCTCATCAGCTCCAGCCGCATGAACACGGTGAAAAGGACCGAGATCAGACCGACAACACCTGACACGAACAGGTAGAGGATCCCGATATCCTTGTGGTTGGTTGACATGAACCACCGAGTGAACCAGCCGCGCTGGTCTTCATGGTCATGGCCGTGAATGGCTGCGTCCGCCATACGTGCCTCCCGATTGCTAATTCCTACCGGACGCAGGGGTCCGGACTTCACGATGTTTGTAGTCGTCCGCCCATGCCGGTGCAATGACAGACAGCGGTTTGATCTGTGTCATTGTACCGCCACAGTGTGCGCGTTTAGCTTGGCAGTCTCGGCGCGTAAAGCGCCGTTGCAGCTTGAGAAATCAGACTATCGCATGTGAGCATGAGAGCTCCGCGACATTTTGTTACGGTTGTTTCGGACGGGTGCGCACACCAAGGGCCTGACTTGCCCGCAGCGCAAGGGGATCATCCCCGCTGCGCCTGATCCAGTTTGCACAAGTCGCGCAAAAGCGTGGCTATGGTCTTGTCGGCGCGGGGCACCTCGACACCCTTGGTCCAGTCCTCAACCTCTGCAACCAACTCTGACGGCAGTGCGCAATCACACGACTGCAAGCGAGCGATCATGGCCTTCGCGAGGTCTTGCAACGCCGCAGGTTGGCTGTAGGTATCGGGATCCACAAGGGGGCGGGCCTTGTAATACTCATAGTCCCACCACTTGGGATCCTCGTCGACGGCAGATCGGTCGGCCGGGGTCATCCGATTCATGAGATTCCGGTTGGCCGGAAACAGGTGGTGAAGCACATAGGCCACAAGATCCTCGCGCAACACCCATGGCGTCGGCTCCTTCCAGTTCAACTGGCGTGCGGCGGCGAATTCCACCTGAGGCGTGTGCGCGTTCTTCCGAAATTCCCGGTTGCGGGTCATGAAATACAACAGCGAGGTCGGAATGCCCGAGTTGCTGTTGGCCAGCGCCGGGGGCTCGGCATCCAGAATGTCGTAGAAGCTGCGGACCGCATCCGAACTGGCCAGCCGGACCGAAACACGTTCCACACCCGGAACCTGGGACCAAACATGCGCAAGCGCGTTCCAGCGAGCTGACTCGATATTTGCGCGCACAAACCGGTCCAGCGTGACATCGGACCACACGCCCCACTGCCACCAGGCGCTGTTGAGCCATTCTGCTGGTGGCCGGACAAAGACCACCACATGGGCTGACAGGTTTTCCCTTTCAAGAAACCGGCTTTCCCTGAATTGCCTTGCCCGATTGATCCAGCCCTCGGCGGACAGGATGGGGGTGCGGCCGCCCTCGACAATCTTGCGCAGGTGACCCGGCATCTGTTCCATCCACGGGTTGGGCTGGTTCGGGGTGGCATCGGGCGAGGAAGTGTAGCCGAAGACCGACTTGCGCGCGTCTGTCACAACGTCTTCGCCCGCGATCATCCCGCCACGGTGATGCGCTGCGACATAGGAAAATTTCTGCCCCGAGCGGGACTGGAAGTCCGGCTGTTGCGACAGCGTCGCCTGCAGCGAACTGCTGCCGCACTTCGGCGCACCAATGTGCAAGACGATGTCTTCCTTGATACTCATGACCGCAACTTTCCTTGTCGTTCCTGCCGGGCAGGGACCACCGTCTATATCCTGGTCTGGCAAGCTTCCAGCGCAGATCGGTCGAACGTCTTGCGCAGGGCGGCGTCCACGTCGTCCATCGTCACCGGCAAGCCCAGATCTACAAGGCTGGTCACCCCATGCTCGCGGATGCCGCAGGGGATGATGCCGTCGAAATGGCTCAGGTCCGGCTCGACGTTGATCGACAGGCCGTGGAAGCTGACCCAGCGGCGCAGGCGCAGGCCGATGGCGGCGATCTTGTCTTCCTGCGGGGTGCCGTCCGGGTTCAGCGGCTTGTCATGGCGCACCACCCAGACCCCGACGCGGCCGGCGCGGCGTTCGCCCTTGACGTTGAACTCGGCCAGCGTGTCGATGACCCAATCCTCGACCTGGGCCACGAACTGGCGCACGTCGCGCCCGCGCTTTGTCAGATCCAGCATGACATAGGCCACGCGCTGGCCGGGGCCGTGATAGGTGTATTGCCCGCCCCGGCCGGCATCATAGACCGGGAAGCGGTCCGGATCGGTCAGGTCCGCGGGATCGGCGCTGGTGCCGGCGGTGTACAGCGGCGGATGTTCCAACAACCAGATCTGCTCGTCGGCGGTGCCGTTGCGGATGGCGGCGGCACGGGCCTCCATCGCCGCCAGGGCGTCCGGATAAGGGGTTAAGCCGTCTGTGATGGTCCAGGTAACCACGCGCGTCCTCATGTGTTTCCGGCAGGTTCTAGCGGGCGCCGTGGCGCGGGGCAATCGGCAAAGCCGCGCGGGTCGGCGGCCCGTTGAGCCGCGCGGAACCATGCGGTCGGCGGCGGCGAAAAAAGTGCCTTCCGTGCCGGGAAAACCGCTTCACATCCCCGAAACGGTCGGATACACCCCCGCCACTGTCACTGAGATGCGGTCGTGGCGGAATTGGTAGACGCGCAGCGTTGAGGTCGCTGTGGGGTAACTCCCGTGGAAGTTCGAGTCTTCTCGACCGCACCAGGACAGACCTTCGGACATGGCCAACTGGCAACAGCGTCAAGCCGGATCGCCCGCGTTTCGCGGCGCTATCCCAGCACCTGCAGCCAGAACCAGACCGTTCCCACCGACACCGCCGTGCCCAGCAAGACCGCCGATGCGGCGACCCGGCGGGCCGAACCGTACATGTCGGCAAAGACATAGGTGTTGACGCCGGGCGCCATGGCTGCCGTCAGGACGGCGGCGCGGAACGCGTCGTGCGGCAGGTCCAGAACCTGTCCCATGACCCAGACGATCGCCGGATGCACCAGCACCGAGATCGCCACGATGAAGGCGATGGCCTTGGCGTCGCCCTCGGGGCGATAGCGGGTCAGCACGCCGCCCAATGCAAACAGCGCCGCCGGAAGTGCTGTGCGGGCGATCAGGTCGGCGGCATCGTTCAGCGCACCGGGCACCGGCAGCCCGGTCAGGTTGACCAGCAGACCCAGCGCCAGCCCGATCACCAGCGCGTTCGAGAACATCGCCTTCAGGATGCGCAGCGAGGTGCGCCAGGTGCTCTGACTGCCGCCGCGCACGATTTCCATCGCGGTGATGCCCACCAGATAGCAGAACGGCGCGTGGATTGAGATGATGGCGAAATTCGGGGCCAGCGACTCGGCCCCGTAGGCGCGCTCGGCAATCGGCAGGCCCAGCATGACCGAATTGGAAAACAACCCGCAAAAGCCGATGGCGACGCAATCGCTCCAGGATCTCTGGAACAGGAAACGCGCGCCCAGAAAGCCCAGCACGAACCCGGAGAACGCGCCGACATAGAAACTGGCCAGCAGGCGCAGATCGAAGCCCGCCGAAAGGTCCAGCGTGGAAATTGCGCGGAACAGCAGGCAGGGGATTGCGAATTTCTGCGTGAACTGCATCAGCCCGTTCACACTGCTGTCGCTGAACAGCCCGCGTGCGGTGGTCAGGTACCCCGCGCCGATGACCAGAAAGACCGGAAGGACGACTTCGATCAGCGCGCCCACGGGTCAGACCGGGAATCTGACGGTAAGCCCGTCATGCGCCGGCACCACGTGGTCCGGGGTTTCGGCGGCCACGGTGGCATAGTCCAGATCTATGTGCATGTTGGTCAGAATGGCGCGGCGCGGCGCGAGCCGTGCGATCCAGTCCAGACTGCGGTCCAGATGCGCATGGGTGGGATGCGGCTTGCGGCGCAGGGCATCGACGATAAAACAGTCCAGCCCTTCCAGCATCGGCCAGGTGGCATCGGGGATCTCGGAGACATCGGGTAGATAGGCCACGTCGCCGATGCGGAACCCCAGCGCGTCGATCCCGCCATGGGCCACGGAGAAGGGTCGCAGCACCACATCGCCGCCGGGGCCGGGGACCACCACATCGCCAGTAATCAGTTTCAGGTTCAGGATCGGCGGATAGGGCGAGCCCTCGGGCTGCACGAAGGCATAGCCGAAGCGCGACAGCAGGTTGTCGCTGGTGTCCGCATCGGCCCAGACGTCCAGACGCTCGCGGGTGTTGAATACGATCTGGCGCAGGTCATCCAGCCCGTGCACATGGTCCGCGTGGCTGTGGGTATAGACCACGCCGTTCAGCACGCCGACGCCGGAACTCAGCAATTGATCGCGCATGTCGGGCGAGGTGTCGATCAGCACCGTCGTGGTGCCCTCAGGGCCTTCGCGTTCGACCAGCAGCGAACAGCGCCGCCGTCGGTTGCGGGGGTTGTCGGGGTCGCATTCACCCCAATGCCCGCCCAGCCGGGGCACCCCGCCGGACGATCCGCAGCCCAGAATGGTCAACCGGATCTCATCCATCAGGCGGTATCCGCTGCACGCCAGGCGGCGGCCTTGGCAAACAGGCGGTCGAAATTGGCGCTTGTCTGGCGGGCGAAGTCCTGTGCGCTGACGCCGAAGACCTCGGCCCCGACGGAGGCGGTTTTGGCGACATAGGCCGGCTCGTTGCGCCTGCCGCGATGTGGCGGCGGGGCAAGATAGGGGGCGTCGGTCTCGACAAGGATGCGGTTCAAGGGGGCTTCCTTGAAGATGTCGCGCAGGTCTTGCGAGCGCGGGAAGGCCGCAATGCCCGACATCGACAGGTAGAAGCCCAGATCCAGCATCGCCAGGCCGAGATCGCGCCCAGACGAGAAGCAGTGCATCACGCAGTCAAAGGCCCCGGCCCGGTGTTCCTCGGTCAGGATGCGGGCCATGTCTTCGTCGGCGGCGCGGGCATGGATGATCAGCGGCAGGCCGGTCTGCCGGGCGGCCTCGATATGGATGCGCAGGCTGTCCTGCTGCACGCCCTTGCTTTCCGAGGTGTAGTGATAGTCCAGCCCGGTCTCTCCAATACCCACGAATTTCGGATGTGCCGCCAACGCCACCAGATCCTCGACCGTGGCCAGCGGTTCCTCGGCCGCGCTCATCGGATGGGTACCGCCGGCCCAGAACACCGGATCATGCGCCTCGGCAATGGCACGCACCTGCGGGGCGTTGCGCAGCCAGGTGCAGATGGTGACCATACGTGTCACCCCAGCCTCGGCGGCGCGGGCGACCACCTGGGGCAGTTCGCCCTGGAAATCCGGGAAATCAAGGTGGCAATGGCTGTCAACCAGCCGGGGCTGTAGGGGATCTGTCATGACGCGATGGTTACCTTCCGGCGGCGCAGTCTGCTGCCAGCTTGTCTATTCTCAGAACCATATCGAGGATGAGGCTGTGAGCGTCAAGATTGACCGCCAGTCCCCGCCGAACCCGCGCGGATTCGTCCTGCTGCGCTTGCGCCCATCGTCGGCCAGCATCCGGGTCGGGTGCCAGCCGCGCCAGCGGACCGTCGCCGCCCAGAACACCGGCGCGGGCGATCCGCGCCATGGCCTGATCCATCAGGTCCAGACACAGGCTGCGCTTGTCCTGTGCATCGCGTGCCGACAGCCCCGCCGCCAGCGCCACCGCCCGCATCCGGTCGACACCGGGCATGGAGGCCAGAAGCGCGTCGATCTCGCGACCCAGCGACACCCCGTCATGCACCTGAAGACGCAGCGCGGTGCCGGGGCTGCCGTCGGCCAGTTGCGCCAGCGCCGCGCGTTCGTCGGCTGGCGTATCGGGCAACAGCCGCGCCAGCACCTCGGCCATCTGCGCCTCGGGCAGCCGGGTGCAGGGCAGGGTACGGCAGCGCGAGCGGATGGTCGGCAACAGGCGCGAAGGCATGTGGCTGACCAGCAGGAAAACCGTCTGCGCGGGCGGTTCCTCCAGCCGTTTCAGAAGCGCGTTGGCGGCATTGGCGTTCATCTCGTCGGCGGCATCGACGATCACCACGCGGCGCCCGCCATCGGGGCGTGACAGGGCGAAGAACCCGTTCAGCGCCCGCACCTCGTCCACGGTGATGACCGTGCGCAGCTTTTTTGTCTTTGCGTCCCAGCCCCGGCGCAACAGGAACAGGCCGGGCTCGGACAGCGCTTCGACCCGGCTGAGGGGTGCGGTGTCGGGACCGGGATCGAGGCTGGTCAGCGGTTCGGGCGCCCCGAACAGGCTCGCATCCGAGGACGGCTCGGGCGTGGTCAGAAGGAAACGCGCCAGCCGCCACGCCAGCGTGGCCTTGCCGATGCCGGGCGGGCCGGTGATCAGCCATGCATGGTGCAACCGGCCGGTGTTTACGGCCTCCAGGAATTGGCTCTGCGCCCGCTCATGGCCCACCAGCGACATCGCAAACCTTGGATGCGCGGCCCCTTCGGCGCGGTCGGGTTCGGGCAGGTCCGGGGCGATGCCGATCATGCCTGTTCGGTCTCCAGCACAGCCTGTACTCGGGCGGCCACGGTGTCCAGCGACCCGGTGCCGTCGATCAGGCGGACACGTTCCGGCGCCTGCCGGGCGAGGTCATGGAACCCGGCGCGCAGGCGTTCCTGAAAGCTCAGCCCGAAGCCTTCGAAGCGGCTTTCGTCCTGCGCCGCACCGGCCTCGCGCGCGACGGCGCGGTCCAACCCTTGCGCCGGGGGCAGGTCAAGGACAAAGGTCAGGTCGGGCTGCACCCCGATCATCAGCGCATGCAGCCGATCCACCATCTCGGTCAGGTCACCGCGCGTGGTGCCCTGGTAGACCCGCGTGCTGTCTGCGAAGCGGTCGGTGATGACCGTGGCGCCGCGGTCCAGCGCGGGCCGGATCGTGCGTTCCCAATGGTCGCGCCGGGCGGCGGTGAACAGCAGGATCTCGGTTTCCGGCGACCAGCGGTCGGGGGCGCCACCCAGCACCAGACGGCGGATGTCCTCGGCGCCGGGCGAGCCGCCGGGTTCGCGGGTCAGCACAACCTCGCGGCCCTGTGCCCGCAGATGCTCGGCCAGCAACCGCGCCTGGGTGGACTTGCCGCTGCCGTCGATGCCTTCGAAACTGATGAACCGGGGCGGCTGGTGTGCGGCGCTCAAAACAGCCCTTCCGCCTGACCGATGACCCGGGACAGCAGCACCTGACCGGCGCTGCGCAGACGCGGCACGAAACCGCCGAAGGTCACATCCTGATCCGACACCAGCGGCAGGCGCGCCTCGGGCAGACCGGGGCGGGTGATGACCAGTTCGGCCACCGGCTGGCCTGCGGCGATCGGGGCCTGGATCGGGCTTTCAAAGACCACTTCCGCCGCGACATCGTTCTGCACCGCGCCGGTCAGAATCTTCAGGTCATCGGGGGCCACAAGGCCGATCTTTTGCACGTTGCCCATCCAGACATCCGCCTCGGCAATACGCTCGTCCGCCTCTGCCACCTCAATTTCGACGAACTGGCGGAAGGCCCAGCTGACGATGCGCTCGGCCTCTTGCGCGCGGGCGGCTGCCGACGGCAGGCCGGTGACGACAAAGACGATGCGGCGGGTGCCTTGCCGCGCCGAGCCGACAAGCCCGTAGCCGGCTTCCTCGGTATGGCCGGTCTTCAGCCCGTCTGCGCCGATGTCCAGCTTCAGCAGCGGGTTGCGGTTGAAACGGTTGTCCGGTGCGCGGCCGTCGTATTCATACTCGGGCATGGCGAAGAAGCCGTAGTATTCGGGGAAATCCTCGATCAGATGCTCGGCCAGGACGGCCAGGTCGCGCACGCTCATCCGGTGGTTGGGATTGGGCCAACCCGAGGCATTGGCGAAGGTGGAATTCTCCATCCCCAGCTCTTTCGCGCGGGCGTTCATCATCCGGGCAAAGGCGTCTTCGGTGCCCGCCAGACCTTCGGCCACGACCACGGTGGCATCATTGCCCGATTGCACGATGATGCCCTTGATCAGCTCGTCTGACGAGGGGCGGTCGCGCTCGTTCAGGAACATGGTCGAACCGCCCATCTGCCGCGCCTTGGTGGACACGCCGAACCGGGTGTCCAGCGTGACATTGGGATTGTCGCGCAGGGCCTCGAACAGCATCAGCAGCGTCATCAGCTTGGACATGGAGGCCGGCGGCAGGGCGATGTCGGGCTGCTTTTCCAGCAGCACCGTGTCGGTGCCGAGATCCACCACATAGGCCGCACGGGCCTGCGTTTCGAACGCGGTCTGAGCCGCGGCGGGAAGGGCAAGAAGGGCCAAGGTCAGGCCGGTGGTCACGAAAGCGCGCAGCATGTCAGGTCCTTGTCTGATCCGCATGGCGGCACCCTAGCACCGGGTTTGGGCAAGTCCAACCACACGGTCAGCCGAGAACCGCAATGCGCCCGGTTGCGGTGAATTTCCGGGCGGGTGCCGTCGACAACCGCCGGTTTGCGGCCCGCGACAAATTTCGCCCAAACGGGCGACAGCAAGGCCTGCCGCACGCGTGTGGAAAACGGTATCGTCGGGACCATGGCCGGCAGCCGGACTGTTGAGGATCCGCCAAGGATACGGCCCTGACCTGCTTCGAAAGGCATGCCAATGGCAGAGATCAACTGGGACACCCATCGCCGCGAGGAACACGGGCTGGGGCGGCTGCAGGAGTTTCTCAAGCAGATCGTCTATGGGGGCAACGACGGTATCGTCACGACCTTCGCCATTGTCGCCGGATTCGCAGGCGCCTCGGCCGAAGGCACGGCACAGATCGGGGCGCTGGCGGTTCTGGTGTTCGGTCTGGCCAATCTTTTCGCCGATGCGGTGTCGATGGGGCTGGGCGAGTTTCTGTCGACCCGGTCGCAGCGGGATCTGTACGTGTCGCAACGCCGGGTCGAGCTTGAGCAACTGCGAACCAACCCCGCGCAGGAGCGGCAGGAGATCGTCCAGATGCTGGTCGAGCGCGGAATGCAGCCTGACACGGCCGACCGGATCTCGCAGGACCTGATCGACTGCCCGGAACTCGTCGCCGATATGATGATGAGCTACGAATTGCAGATGCAGGACATGCGCAACGGGTCGCCGGTGCTGGACGGCTTGATGACATTTCTGTCCTTTGTCGCCTTCGGGGTGATCCCGCTGGTGCCCTATTTCCTGTTCGCCCCCGGCCAGGCGGTGTTCCTGGCCTCGGTCATGGCAACCTTTGCGGCACTTGTGATGCTGGGTGTGCTGCGCTGGTGGTCGACGCGGGAAAACCTCTTGCGCTGTGTCGGAGAGACGGTTCTGGTGGGCACCACCTGCGCCATCGTCGCGTTTGCCGTCGGCGCGATGGTGGCGGGCTAGCACAATCAGAGATCGAGACCCGCGCCAAAGCGCGGTATCAATTCGGAAAGGTGAAGTGATGCGTATCCTGTTTACCGGCGGGTCCGGAAAAGCCGGAAAATATGCCTGCCGTTACCTGCGCGATCAGGGCCACCGGGTGGTCAATGTGGATCTGCGACCGCTGGAAGAACCGGGCATCGACAACCTGATCGCCGACATCACCGACAGCGGATCGATGTTCAACGTCATGACCAGCTATGCCGGTTTCGACGAATTGGATCCCGGCACCGGCGTGCCCCGTTTCGATGCCGTGGTGCATTTCGCCGCCGTCCCGCGGATCCTGATCCAGCCCGATCACGAGACCTTCCGGATCAACACGATCGGCACCTACAACGTGATCGAGGCGGCGGTGAAACTCGGCATCCCGAAGATCGTCTTTGCGTCGTCGGAAACCACCTATGGGGTCTGTTTCGCGGATGGCGAGGTGCGTCCGGACTACCTGCCGGTGGACGAGGAACATGACACCAACCCGATGGACAGCTACGGGCTGTCGAAGGTGGTGAACGAGAAAACCGCCCGCGCGTTTCAGCGCCGGTCCGGCATCGACATCTACGGGCTGCGCATCGGCAATGTCATCGAGCCGCAGGACTACAGCCGCTTTCCGGGCTTCTTTGCCGATCCGGTGGTCCGGCGGCGCAACATCTTTTGCTACATCGATGCCCGCGACCTTGGCCAGATCGTCGATCTTTGCGTGAAGACCGACGGGCTGGGGTTCCAGATCTTCAACGCAGGCAACGATACCAATTCGGTCAACCTGCCCAACAGCGCGCTGCTGGAACGGTTCTACCCGGATGTGCCGGTGACACGGCCGCTGGACGAAGATGAGGCGCTGTTCTCGAACCGGAAGATCCGGACGATGCTGGGCTTCAGGGAACAGCACAACTGGCGGGCCTACGTCGCAGAATCCTGACAGGCAGGCGCTATCCGGGCCTCAATCTGCCGCCTCAAAGCCGCGTGACCCGGACGGGACCGGACAGCTAGGCCAGCACCTTGATACGGGTCATCATGCCCGAGGCGGCATGGGCCAGCATGTGGCAATGAAACACCCAGTCGCCGGGATTGCTGGCCACGAAGGCGATCTCGCGACGCTCGTCGCCGAACATCAGCAGCGTGTCGCGCAGCGGACCCAGCGTGCCGTCGGCATGGATCTCGCGGAAGTGGTGGCCGTGCAGATGCATGGCATGGGGGAACATGGTGTCGTTCTGCAGCGTCACGCGCACTGTCTGGCCCCGCTCGGCCACCAGCAGCGGTGCCTCCGGCATGCCGACCATCCCGTTAAAGGCCCAGAACTGGCCATTTTCCGCAGCCTCGCGAAAACTGACCTCCTGGCCCGCCATCCGGGCCGAGGCAAAGCCCCGCATGGCACCGCCGTCCATCCGAAGATGGCTTTGCAACGCGTCGTCCAGCCGCGTGACCACCATGTCCGGGTTGGGCGGCAAAGGGTCCGGGGTGCCGCGCGGGCGGGAAGCGGACACGCCGCGCACTTCAATAAGAACCTGTGAAAACGCCTCGTCGCGCTCCATCCGCACCAGATGTGCAGCATCTCCCTCCTCGGCGGAGATATCCACGATCAGGTCGATCCGCTGCGCCGGGGCAAGCAGCATTGGTTCGTTCAACGGGCGCGGGGCCTCCAGCGGCATCCCGTCCAGTGCCATGATCCAGCCGTCCAGCCCCTGCACATTCAGGGTGAAAATCCTTGCGGTGGCCACATTGATCAGCCGCAGTCGCAAGCGTTCATTCTGCCGGGTTTGCAGGTTCTTGTTGAAGGTGCCGTTGGTGAGCGTGATGTTGCCGATCCGGCCGCCATGGCTGAAGTCATGCATGTTGTCGAAACCCGCGATCTGCCCGGTCTCGGGATCAAGGCGGAAATCGTCCAGCATCAGGGTCACGTCGCGGTCCACGTCCGGGGCGTCACGCTCTTCAACGATCAGGGGGCCGTGCAGGCCGCGCGCCACCTGTTCGTAGGACTGGTTGTGCGAGTGATACCAATAGGTTCCGGCATCCGGCAGATCGAAATCATACAGAAAGGTCTGGCCCGGTTGCACGGCTTGCTGCGTGACGCCCGGCACCCCGTCCATGGCGTTGTCGATGCGGATGCCATGCCAATGCACCGAGGTCGGCGCGGTCAGCGCGTTGACCAGCTTGCGGGTCAGGCGGCTGCCCTGACGCGCACGAATTTCCGGCCCCGGCAGTTTTCCGTCAAAGCTCCAGACCTCTGTTTGCGGATACCCCTCGGGGGCGATCTGCGCCTGCGCCACGCGGGCCTCGATCACCGGGGTCAGCGCCACCTCGGCATGCAGGCGCCCCGGCAGGAGCGGCAGCGCCGCCAGGCTGGCACCGGTTTTCAGAAGCGTTCTGCGGCAAATCATTCTTTGCTCCCTCGCAAGCCTGCCCGACGTGGTCCGATGACTGTTTCCCACAACCGGCGCCGGCCGACCACCCTGCCTCGACCTGACAATAGCACCGCAAGGTCCGTCTGCCAGATCCAGGACCGATCTGATTGATGTGATACAACGTTGAGCCAATGCCGCGAAAACCAGAGTCCTTATCGTAGGCCAAGGCCGTCAAAGGGAGAAGACTGCCCGATGTGCGCGGGCGGATGCGATGGTCGGGGTGCACGACAAGGTTCGACAGGCCCGCAGCAAGCGTGTTCGAAGCGCCTCTGAGGAGGAGACAGACCATGATGAGACGTATTTTGCTGGGGGCGGCGGCGACGCTCGCGCTGACAGCCGGTGGCGCGGTTGCCCAAGACAAGGACAAGACACTCTGCTGGATTTCCCACGGCGGACCGGCGGATCCGGTCTGGACCTATTTCCTGCAAGGGGCCGAGGACTGGCCCGATGCCACGGGCTATTCCGTAAGCACGTCGTTCCATTCGGGCGATGTGCCCAGCCATCAGGAAGCGATGCGGGCGGCGCTTGCCGCCGGGGCCGATGGCATCTGCTCCACCAGCCCCGATCCGGGGTCGATGGTCGATGTCGCGGCCGAAGCGCGCGCCGAAGGCATCCCGGCGGTGAACTTCAACACCTCGGACGACGCCCCGGACTGTAACGCCTATGTGGGCGGCGACCTGAAGGCCTTCGGCCGCATCTGGGCACAGTATCTGGTCGACAACGGCCACGTGAAGGAAGGCGATTTCGTCTGGATTCCGGTTGAAGTGCCCGGCGCCTCCTATGGGGTCGAAGAGGAAAAGGGCATCGCCGAGGTGTTCGAGCCAATGAACATCACCTGGGAAGTGACCGATGCGACGCGCGATCAGGCCGAGGTCATCCAGCGCATGACCGATTATGTTATCGTGAATGGCGACAAGATCAGCGCCATGATCGGGCTGGGTGACAAGGTGACCGGGTCGGTTGCGCGGGGGTGAGACCAAGCCGGGCTTGCGCCGGGAAAGCTGGAGGAAACACCACAACACCAAACAACCCCACAGTGCCTTGGGCAACCGCCGACCTGCGCCGGAGGCCATCGTCCAGATGGACCAAAGGCCAACCCCATGCACAAACCTTCAAATCGGACTACTCAAATGGGGCCTCTCAGGATCCAACGCGTTTCTCAAGGCCATGGCGCGCCAGATCGAGGTCTTTCGCGACCGCCTGCCACTGGTGGCTTCATGCAGGGTTCACCCTGTCGAGGGGCTGATGCCGGAGCATCTGATCGCCGCCGCCGAAAATCTGTCGCCCGAAACCAGCGGCGTCGGAGTGTTGGCCACCGATCACCCGCGTATCCGCGAGATGCTGAAGGATCTGGCAGACACCGGGACGCGGGTCGTGACCATCGCTTCGGACATTCCATCGATCCAACGCGCGGCCAATGTCGAGGTCGACAATGTGGCCGCCGGGCGGGTGGCCGGTCTGCTGATGGGCCGTCTGGTGCCGCGCGATCGTACCGGGATTTGTGTGTTCATGGGCTCGCGCCGGTATCGCGGGCATGAAGAGCGTGATCTGGGCTTCCGCTCGATCCTGCAGGAAGAATTTCCCGCCTTGCAGATTTCCGGCGCGGTCGAGGTTTTCGATGCCCGCAGCGAAGGGCGCGACATGGCGTGCCGGGTGCTGAAATCCACACCCGACCTTGCCGGCATCTATTGCGTCGGCGGGGGCAGGGCCGGGGTCGCCGAGGCGCTGACACAGGCCGGACGACAGGACGACCTTGTGTTCATCTGCCACGACCAGACCTCGGAAATGCGGCAGTATCTTCTGGATGGCACGGTCGATGCGGTGATCGACCAGAACGCTGTTCTTGTGGCGGATCAGTCGGTAATCGCGCTGCTGGGGTCCATCGTGTCCTTGGTCCCCAGCCTGATGCGCAAATTCATCGAACCGCGGATCATCTTCAAGGAAAACATCCCCGTGCAGGGGGTGTGACGGCCGGGCAGAAGAAGGTGGCCGGGACGCCTGACCCGCGTTTGTCGGATCCGGCCAGGAATTGGCGCATTGCCGGAAACACCCCTTGCAGCCCGTGAAGGCCACTGCGTAAGCTTCGCCCATTCAATAGTCAGGCCAAGCAACCCCCGGATAGTTTACTTCACCCAGAATTTTGAACGCGGATACGCCATTTGAAGGCCAGGAATATCTTGGGCCTGGGCCGTGTGCGCCGTTTCAATACGGGCGCCGCCGCACAGGGAGACACCATCTTGACCACCGAAAAATCGACAGCCGATACCGACCGTATCGAGGATGAAATCTACGGCGCGAGCGATCAGGCGCGGCAGCTTCCGCGGGCGCAGTTTCCCGACGGGTCGCGCCAGCCGCAGCATGTCTATGCCGCCATCCGCGATGAACTGATGCTGGACGGCAATGCCCGTCAGAACCTCGCCACCTTCTGCCAGACCTGGGAGGAGCCGGAAGTTCACCAGTTGATGGAGGATTGCATCGACAAGAACATGGTAGACAAGGACGAATACCCCCTGACCGCCGAGATCGAAGCCCGCTGTGTGCGCATGCTGGCGCACCTGTGGAATGCGCCCGAAGGCCCCGCAGTCGGCACATCGACCACCGGATCGAGCGAAGCGGCGATGCTGGGCGGGCTGGCGATGAAGCGGCGCTGGGAAGCGCGCCAGAAGGCCGCTGGAAAACACATCGGCAAACCCAATCTGATCACCGGTCCGGTGCAGATCTGCTGGCACAAGTTCACCCGCTACTGGGACATCGAACACCGCGAGATCCCGATGGAAGACGGCCGCCTGCTGATGACGCCGGAAGAGGTTCTGGCGCGCTGCGACGAGAACACCATCGGGGTTGTGCCGACCCTGGGCGTCACCTTCACCGGGGAATATGAGCCGGTGCAGGCGGTCAGTGACGCGTTGGACCGCTATCAGGCCGAGACCGGGCTGGACATTCCGATCCATGTGGACGGCGCCAGCGGCGCTTTCCTGGCCCCGTTCTGCGCCCCGGACCTGCCGTGGGACTTCAGCCTGCAGCGGGTCAAGTCGATCAATGCCTCCGGCCACAAGTTCGGCCTGGCGCCGCTGGGGGTCGGCTGGGTCATGTGGCGCGAAGCGGCGGATCTGCCCGAGGACATGGTGTTCTGGGTCAACTATCTGGGCGGCAACATGCGCGACATCGCGCTGAACTTCTCGCGGCCGGGCGGGCAGGTGGTCTGCCAGTACTACAACTTCCTGCGGCTGGGGCGCGAGGGCTACCGCAAGGTGCATTCCGCCTGCTACCAGAGCACCGCTTTCCTGGCGCGCGAGATCGCCGCGATGGGCCCGTTCGAGATTGTCTTCGGTGGCGAGGCCGACCGCGGCATACCGGCGGTGTCGTGGAAACTGAAGGACGGTGCAGATCCGGGCTTTACCCTGTTCGATCTGGCGGACCGGTTGCGGGTGCGCGGCTGGCAGGTGCCGGCCTATACGCTTCCGGCGAACTGTCAGGATCAGGCGATCCAGCGCATCCTTGTACGCAACGGGGTCAGCCATGACCTGTGTTCGCTTCTGGTCATGGACATGAAAGCGGCCATGAAGCACTTCGAGGCGCATCCGATCCAGCGGCCGATGACCGATGAAGATGCCTCGGGCTTCCATCATTGAGGGCAGGGATGGCGGCAGTCGTGCTGTCTGAGGGCATCGCATGAACGGACATCCGGCAGACCTGCGAACCGCGGGGGCCTGGCCCTTTGTCACCCTGCGCCGGTATTCGCATCACGGGCACCGGTTGCTGTGGCGTGCCCGCCAAAACCGCAAGGGGCTGCTGCGGGCAGAGCGGGGGCATGAGGCCCTCGCGGTGCCCTTCTGGCAAAGCAGCACCTACAACTGGATCATCGGGCTGGTGTTTGCCATCGGGGCGCTGCTGTTCATGCTGGGCGCGGGGGCGTCCTTGTTGCCAACGGGGTGGTCGGCCGCGCCCTCCGGGACCCAGATTGCGGTGATCTTCTTCCTCGGCTCGATCCCGTTCACCACCGCCGGCTACCTGCAGCATTTCCAGGCCGCCAATGCCGCTGACTTCCGCCCCGACCCGAAGGATATTGGCCAGGGAAACGGTGTCGCGCTGATCGGCTGGCATCCGAACAACCCCGGATGGCTGAGCACCTTTGCGCAGTTCATCGGCACGGTCGCCTTCAACTTCAACACCTTCGATGCGATCACCGCGCCGTCGCAATGGGTGCTGCAGGATCTGGCGATCTGGGGGCCGGGCATGATCGGCTCCCTCCTGTTTCTCCTGTCCGGCTATCTGGCCTTCATCGAGGTCTGCCACGGCTATTGGGCCTGGAAGCCGAAGGATCTGGACTGGACCATCGTCAGCATCAACCTGCTTGGGTGTGTGTTTTTCCTGATCTCAAGCCTGTTGGCATTCGTACCGCCGCACACAGAGCCGGGATGGATCCCGGTCGCGGCCAATGCCCTGCTTTGGCTTGGGGCGCTGTGCTTTTTCATCGGGGCGGTGCTGCTGATGCGCGAAAGCGCGCAAGCCCGCAAAACTGGAGCTTCTGCACCGGCCTAGGGCGATAAGTCCATGAAATTCTAAACGCTTCCGTACGCGCGCGCGGTCGTTGAAACCTGATGAGGGCGGTGTTTGAAATTGGGTTTGGTTCTGGCCTCGAAAGTCAAACCACTGCCGCACACGTTGATATATATCATCCGGGCCAAGCCTGCCGAGGGAGTATCATTCCGAATAGTAATCATTCGCGGCCGTCCTTCAGACACGGGCGAAACAGAAGACCGGGAGTTGCCGCCGGCGCTGGCCGATCCGCAAAGGCGTTTGGCCGATCACCCCCAAAGGCAACATATTTGAAGAGGTCTATATGAAATCCAATACACTGGCCGGGATCATTGCGACGGCATTGACCGCGAGCCTTCTGCCCGTCGCGACACATGCCGACGAGGCCGACGCACGGCGCATCCTTCAATCCATGTCGGACTATCTCGGCGCGCTCGACACGTTCTCTTTCGACTTCGATACGGAACAGGATGTGGTCACCGTTGATGGCGAGAAACTGGGGCTTGCGCGCTCGGGCCATATCGCCGTGGCCCGCCCCGGTCAGGTCCATGTGACCAGCAAGGGCGGCTTCACGGATCTTGAGATGGTCTTCGATGGCGGGGGCCTTACCGTGGCCGATGCCGACACTGCGCTCTACACCACCGTGCCGTTCGAGGATGACCTGGCCGCGCTGATCGACGCCTTGCGCGATACCTATGCCCGACCGCTTCCGGCAGCGGATCTGCTGATCCCGAATGCCGCCGAAACGCTGTTGGAGGAGGTGACCGAAGTGAAGGACATGGGCAGCGGCGTGATCGGCGGCATCGAATGCGATCATCTGGCGTTCCGCAACTTTCAGGCCGACTGGCAGCTTTGGGTCGCGCAGGGGGACACGCCGTACCCCTGCCGCTTTGTCATCACCTCGCGCGATGTGGCCCAGGCCCCGCAGTACCGTGTCACCGTGCGCGACTGGCGCGAAACAACTGATGGCGCCGCGTTTTCCTTCACGCCCGACGACGGCATGATGGAGGTGGACATGGACACCTTCGCTCTCAAAGCCCCGAATTTCCCCGCCCATCTGACGCTGGAGGCCATCCAATGACCCGTACTGCGCGCTTTGCTTGTGTTCTCGCCGGCCTGTTCGCCCTGACAGCTGCTGCCGAATTTGCCGGACACCAGTTTGGAACCGGCTCCATTGTCCCGGCGGCGGAGGCGCGCATCGGCCGCCCGCTGACCCGGGTCAGCGTTGCGGGCGTTGGTCGGCGCACCGTGCGCCGCTGCGCCGTGGGTGTATACGATTGCTGAGGCCGCGCGGGATCACACCGCGACGGCGCGGCTTTTCTGACGTCTCTTTGGAAGGAAGGTTGACATGATCGGACCGAAATCAAAACTCATCGCATTCTGCGCGGGTCTGGCCCTGGCGCCGGCCTGCGCGAGTGCACAGGACTGGACCTACGCCGCGTCGATCTATGGCTGGCTGCCCAGCCTTGGCGGCTCCGTGGACACCGAATACGGTAAGGTGGATCTGGACGGCGGCGGCAGCGATGTCCTTGACAACCTCAAGGGCGCGTTCATGGGCGCCTTCGAGGCCCGCAATGATCGTTGGGGCTTCGTGCTGGACGGGCTCTATGCCAATCTTGGCAAGCAGGAAGATGCCCCTGCAGGGGTCGTATTCGACACCGTTGATGTGGACACCAAGGTAACGGCGATCAGCGGTTATGCGTTGTACCGGGCCTATTCTGCGTCCGACGCGGCTTTGGATGTCGGTGTCGGCTTTCGATCCTTTGGCGTCGAATTGAAGACCGATTTCAACTCGGCGGGCACGGCGGCCAGCCAGTCCAACAAAGCCAAATCCACCTGGACCGTCCCCCTGGTGGCCGCGCGCCTGCGGGTGCCTTTCGGCGATGATTGGTATGGCAGGCTGGTGGCCGATGTGGGCGGATTGTCGGCCGACAATTCGACCTGGCAGGCGCTGGCCAGCATCGGCTACCAGTTCAACGACAGTTGGTCGGCGGAATTCGCCTATCGCTACATGGACATCCAGAAGAAGATCGGAGGGTCGAAGGCCGATCTCGGTCTTGGCGGCTTCCTGATCGGCGGGACCTATCGCTTCTGAAGTAGGCACCGATTGGCCACAAGTCCGCGCCGATTTCAATTCAATGTCATCGGCGCGGACGCAAATCCTGCCGCGCCGATGACTGTTGGCAAGCAATCAGCCGATCATTCCAGTTCAATGGGCGACTGATCGCGCACAGCACCGCCGCGCTTCATGCCACTGTCCCAGGCAATGGAATAAGGTATGCCGCATTTTTCCCATGGCGCCGCTTCGTGCCGTGAAAACACACGGTTTCCCCGCTGTGAAGTCTGCCGTGACGGCCGATGGTTCACCCGCAACGCTCAGAACATGAACTCGTCCACCGGCGCGTAAAGCTGGCTGGGATTGTACCAGGCCGGGTCCATGTTGACGTTTTCAACCGACAGGGTGGTGCCGTCGTAGCGGTAGTATTCCCAGCCGGTTTCATAGGTGGCGGCGCGAAACACCAATTCGCCGTCGATGACATCCAGATTTGTGACACCGGACCCGCCGGGGCCATCTTCGATGTTGAAGACCAGTTCGTCGACGCCGGTGGTGCCGTCGATGCGCCAAAGCTCCTGACCATAGACGCCATCGTCGGCGGCGAAATAAAGGTCGCCGTTGAAGACGGTCAACTGCTGCGGGTTCGATCCCGCGCTGCCACTGTTGATGTCGGCCACAAGGCTGACAGTGCCGGTGGTGCCGTCCATCTTGTGCAATTCGGTGCCGCTGGCCGGATTATCAGCGGTGAAATACAGATCGCCGTTGAACGCAGTCAGCTCCGAGGGGTTCGAACTGGCGCTGCCGGGCTGGATGCTGGTCACCGTGGTGACGGTACCCGTGGTGCCGTCCATCTTGCGCAACTCGACCCCGGTGGTCACCGTTTCGGCGGTAAAATACAGATCGCCGGCAAACTCGGTCAGCTGCGAGGGGTTCGAACTGCCGATGCCCAGGTAAAGGTCCGCCACAAGACTGACCGTGCCGGTGGTGCCGTCCATCTTGCGCAATTCGGTGCCGATCGTGGCATCGCCCGCGCGGAAATAGAGGTCGCCGTTGAATTCGAACAGATTGCTGGCATAGGAGCTGCCGTTGCCGGCATAAATGTCGGCCACCAGGCTGACCGTGCCCGTGGTGCCGTCCAGCTTGCGCAGCTCGAAGCCATTGGTCGGATCGAAGGCCGAGAAATAGAGATCGCCGTTGAAGGCGGTCAGATCCATGGGGCTGGAACTGCCGCTGCCGCTGTTCAGATCGGCCGCAAGGCTGACCGTGCCGGTGGTGCCATCCAGCTTGCGCAATTCCACACCATTGGTCACGTCGAAGGCGGTAAAGTAGAGATCGCCGTTCAGGGTGGTCAACTGGCTGGGGCTGCTGCTGCCGCTGCCCAGGAAGATGTCGGCAACAAGGCCGATGTACCCGGTGGTGCCGTCCAGCTTGTGCAACTCGGTGCCGCTGCTTCCGTTCGTGGCGGTGAAATAGAGATCGCCGTTCAATTCGGTGAACAGGGCCGGGCTGGAAAACCCCGTGCCGGGGTTGATGTCGGCCACCATGCTGATCGTGCCGGTGACACCGTCGCGTTTGTACAACTCGGCACCGCTGGCCAGATCGTAGGCCGAGAAATAGGTGTCGCCGTTGAAGGCGAAAAACCCGGTGTTGGCGGCATTGGACGATGCGTCGTTGATCGGGGCGACCTTGGTGGTGGCCGTGCCGTCGTGAGAAAACAGGGCGTTGCCAGAGCCGTCATTGGCCTGGAACACCAGTTTTCCATCCACCACAGTCAATTCGCTGGAAAAGGAACTGCCGCTGCCCGCGAACAGGTCCGCCACGAGGCTGGTGGTGCCGGTGGTGCTGTCCAGCTTGCGCAACTCATAGCCACTGGTGGCGTCATAGGCGCTGAAATACAGGTCGCCATTGTATGCGGTCACATGCGCGATGTTGGAACTGGCGCTGCCGCTGTTCACATCCGCGGCAAGGGCGACCGCGCCGGTGGTGCCGTCCAGCTTGAACAACTCGGACCCATGGGTTGCATCCGTGGCGCGGAAGTACAGGTCGCCGTTCAGTTCCGTCAGCTCCGAGGGCGAAGCGCTGGCGCTGCCGGGGTTCAGGTCCGTTACCAGGCTGACGACGCCGGTGAGGCCGTCCAACTTGCGCAATTCGGACCCGTTGGCATCCGAGGCGGTGAAGTAGAGATCACCGTTGAACACGGTCAGGGCCGAGGGCGTCGAGCCGGCGCTGCCCGGATCAAGATCGGCCACAAGGCTGACCGCACCGGTGGTGCCATCCATCCGGCGCAATTCGATGCCGTTCGCGGCGTCCTTGGCGGTGAAATACAGATCCCCGTTGAAGGCTATCATCTGTGCCGGGTTCGAGCCGCTGGCGCCAGCGTTCAGATCGGCCACAAGGGTGACAGCGCCCGTGATGCCGTCCACTTTGCGCAATTCCTGCCCATTGGCCGGATCGCTAGCGCTAAAATAAAGGTCGCCATTGAAGGCAAACAGGTTCTTGGGGGCGGAGCCGCCGCTGCCGGGGTTCAGATCGGCCACTACGCTGACGACGCCGGTGGTGCCATCCATCTTGCGCAACTCGGTGCCATGGGTGGGATCACTGGCGGTGAAATACAGGTCGCCATCGAACGCCAGCAGGTTGGCGGGCGACGAGCCACCGCTGCCGGTGTTGATGTCGGCGACAAGGGAAATCGCACCCGTAGTGCCGTCCAGCTTGCGCATTTCGTTGCCATTGATCGGATCGCTGGCGGTGAAATACAGATCCCCGTCAAGTTCCGCGAAATTCTTGGGGAAGGTGCTGTCGGTGCCGGTGGCCGAGTCGGCAATCCGCCGGGCAACCCCGTCCTCGTCCAGCCCCCACAACTCGTAGCCGCCCGAGACGTCATAGCCCTGGTAGAACAGAACGTAGCGATCCGCGCCCGCGATGGTCACGGTCACTGTTGCCGTGTCGGTGCCGCCGTGGCCGTCGTCGATGGTATAGGTGAAGCTGTCCAGGGCGCTTTCGCCGCCGTGCAGGGCGTCGAACTGGCCATTTGGATCATAGGTGAAGGTGCCATCGCCGTTGTAGCTGACCAGTCCGCCTTCCACCGAAACCGCGTCGAAAGCCGTGATGGTCAGCGTGTCAGAAGTATCCGGGTCGCTGTCGTTTGCCAGCACGTTCACGGTCACGACGGTCGAGGCCTCTCCGGTCGTCGCCGTGTTGTCTTCCGCCGTGGGGCCATCGTTGGTGCCGGTGATGGTGATGGTCACGGTGGCGGTATCGGTGTCGCCACTGGCATCGGTTGCCAGATAGGTGAAGCTGTCGATCAGGGTCTCGCCCACCGCCAGCGCCTGCACGGCCGGATTGCCATTGTTCAGGCTGTAGGTATAGCTGCCATCGTCATTCAGGATCAGGCCGCCGAGGGCAGGGCCCGTCACAAGACTCACCGTGGCCGGAGCGTCCAGAAGGCTGTCGTTGTCGGTGACATTGCCGCTCAGGTCCGGCCCGTCTTCCGCGACGGCTGCCAGATCGTCGATTGCGATCGCCGGGGGGTCGGTGGGATCGACCGGGTTGCCATCGACATAGACCTCCAGGTTCTCCATCCGGTTCACCCGCAGTGTCTGGCCGTCGAAACAGGTGAAATAGAAGAACTCCTTTTCCGCTTCCTGGGTGCCACCCGACGTCGCATCGGACATGAACACCAGATAGGCCGCAAGCTGCGCCTGCACCTCGGGATCCAGCCAGTCCTCCGACGACATCAGAAGCCGAAGGGTGTCGTAGCCAAGGCCGCCATCGAGGGTATCGGTTTCGCCAGCATTGAGATCCACGTCGTAGAGCAGAACATCACTGCCCCGCCGTCCGCGCACCGTGTCACTGCCCGCACCACCCGAAAGCACGTCGTCGTCGCGCGTGCCTTGAATGTTTTCGTTTGCGGATGTGCCGTCGAGAATAATTCCGGACATAGGTAAGTCCCCCTTCAAGGTCATGCCTAAAAACAACTTAGAGGATACACAATCTTTACCTATGATTGTGTCGAGAAATAAACGGAATCGCGGTTATTGGGCGACGGAATTGTCGAAAATTACGTTTTTTGGACAGATTCCGGTCGCAGCATGGCCGCTATCCTGACCGTTGGGCAGAGGCGTCGATGGCTCTGACCGGCGGCCGTGTCAGAAACCGGCGACCCGCTCTGTCAGCCAGATCACCGACACGCCGCCGATGGCATAGCCCAGCAGTTTCGTGCCCGGTGCGCCGGGGGCGTGCAGCGTCCTGGCCAGCGCCGGAACCATCCGTCGCAACACCACGAACACTGCCAGAACGCCGGCAACGAAGGTCAGTTGACCCGCCTCGACCCCAAGGTTGAAAGCCAGCAGGGCCAGCGGGATGTCGCCTGAGGGCAGGCCGATTTCGGACAGGGCGCCCGCAAAGCCGAGCCCATGCAGCAGCCCGAACAGAAACGCGACGATCCATGGCGCATTCGCGGTGAGATAGGGCTTGCCGTCGCCTTGCTTCAGGATCTCCACCGCCAGCAGGACGATGGACAGGGCGATGGCGGCCTCGACCGGCGGCGAGGGCACCGACAGCAGCCCCAGCGAGGCTGCGGCCAGCGTGATGCTGTGCGCCACGGTGAAGGCCGTGATGGCCCCAAGCAGGCGCCCCGGCGACTGCACCAGCACCAACAGCGCGAAAACGAACAGCAGATGGTCCAGACCTTCCAGGATATGCTCCCAGCCCAGCACAAGATATTGCCAGAACACTGCAAGACCGGATAGCTGCACGGGAACCTCGAAGGCCGGGACGTCGGCGGTCAGGCGGGAGGTGATCACCGTGCCGTCAGCATTTTGCAGGCGCAGCAGAACGTCGGTCTGGGTGTTTTCCAGCCCATCGATGAGGATCGTGGCGCCCTGAAGCGTCTCGGAACAGTTCGCCTGCCATTGCGACACCCAGGCCTTGCCGTCGGTATAGGGGGTGGGCCCGGAAGCCGGTGTGCAGAATGCGGGCAGTTGTGCGTCGACCTCCATCGGCCTGCCGCTGACATCCGGCTTGCGCCAGAACACGCGCCAGCTTTGTCCGGTCACATTTTCCAGGCTCAGATAGCCGGGATCGAGCGCATGGGCGCGCGCCCCGCCGGGCGTTACCGCGAGGAGCAACGCCATCAGCACCCCGATTGCCGCCAGCCATCTCATTGCGTCAGGATGTCCGTCAAGGCTGCCGCATCGGGTACGGCAATGTCATAGGTGTCGCGCAACGCCGCCAGATATGCATCGGCAAGGATCTGCGCCTGCTCCCGGCGCCAGTCCGCAAGCACGATCTCGCGCACATCCGGCAGGGTTGGCAGCAGCGGTGCAACACGATTTTCGATCCGCACCAGATGCAGGCCGTATCCGGAACGGACCGGCCCCGCCCATGTGGCATCCGGCAGTTGTGCCGTCGCGGCAAAGAAGCCCGGGCCAAAAAGGCGGTCCACTTGCTGGGGATCGGCGGCTTGCATCCCGGCGGGCAGAAGTGAGCGGACGCCGATCAGGGCGGGATCCTGGCCCTCGGTCAACCGGTCGAGGCTTTGGCGGACCGTTTCCTCATCGGGGGCCTCTCCAAGATAGACCTGCTGGAAGGAGATCTGGCCGGGGAGTACGAACCGCTCGGGATTGCCCTGCAGATGCTGTTCCAGAACCGCATCCTCGGGCACCATTCGTTGCGATTCCGACTCCGTGAGAAACAGCATTTTCTGCCGCAGGCGATTGCGGATGACCGGATCATCGCGATCGAGCCCGAGCTTCAAGGCCTCGCGCACCAGTATTTCCTCGTCCAGATAGGAGGAAATCAGCGTATCGAGTTCTTCGCGGGCCGGCGGCCGGTTCCAGACGCCTTCGAACTGCCGGGCCAACGCACGCGCGTCCGCTTCGGAAACTGCGATGAATGTTGCTGAAGGGGGAGGAGGAGCCTCGTCGTCGTTTCGGATCTCGAAGACAACGAACAGGAGTACTGCGAACACGGCAAAATGCAGGAGTGGTTCGCGAAGAATGCGTGCCATGGATGTCACCAGCGTTACGGATGCCGCATGTGACGGACAGGTGGGACCGATTGCAAGGCCAAAACCTGCCCCACCTTGCTTGGTTGTGGCATCGCGGCAGGTGCAGGCGGTGAGAAGCGTGGTCGGGGATAGTTCGGCGCACGGTCCGAAGTTTTCCGTCCAGATCACAGGGGCTTCACGGCCGGCGATGGTCTGAGGTCGGCGATCATCACAGCGCCCCTTGCGCAGGGGCGCTGCTGCAATCGCCGACCATTCCGTTACGAGAACAGCATCCCGCCGTTGATGTCGACGTTGGTCCCGGTGAGATAGCCCGCGTCGTCGCTGGCAAGGTACAGCACCAGATTGGCCACGTCCTCGGGCACGCCCTGCCGCTTGAGCGGGGCTGCGGCTTCCAGACCGCGCCGACCCGCGTCGGGGGTGTGGATGTTGTGGAAATCCGTGTCGATCATGCCGGGGCACAGCGCGTTGACGCGAATGTCCGGGCCCAGTTCCTTTGCCAGACCACGGGTCATGGTCATGATGGCCCCCTTCGAGGTGGCATAGGGCACCGCGCCGTTGCCGCCGCCATCGCGGCCCGCCTGGCTGGCAATGTTGACGATGGCGCCTGCCGTCATGTGCTGAAGGCAGGCTTTGACCATCAGGAAGGTGCTGGTCACGTTCAGGTCCATCACCGCCTGCCAATGCTCAAGCGACATCTCGGAGATGGTCTTGCGCGCGATCAGGCCGCCCGCGTTGTTGACCAGAATATCGATGCCGCCGAACGTCTCGACGGTCTTGGCCACCAGGGCCTCCACATCCGCGGCCTTGCACAGATCGCCCTGCACCGCGATGGCCTTGCCGCCGTTGCGTTCGATCTCGGCCACGGTTTCCTCGGCCCCGGCGCTGCTGGCGAAATAATTGATCGCCACATTCGCGCCTTCCGAGGCAAGCTTGACCGCGCAGGCCCGCCCGATATCGCGGCCGCCGCCGGTAACGATTGCGGTTTTGGACTGAAGTTTCATCGTCGTGTGTTCCTGTCTTTTAGAGTCTGACCGCATCGCTGTGCATTGGGCCGTTCGGTTACCTATTTCCGGAGTTCGAGGAAATAGTCGAAGATTTCCGGAACGTTGCCGTCCCCCATACCCGCCGCCACGGCGGCCTCAAGATTGTGCGAGGTGCCTTCGGCAATCTCGGCGCGCGTGCCCAGATCCTCAGCCATCTTCAGGAAATAGCCCAGATCCTTGTTGGCGTTGTTGATCGAAAAGCCAAGGTCGCTGACGCCATCGACCGCGTAGTTCTTGCAGAACCCCATGAAGGGCGAGTTCGACGGTCCCGTCGACATGATCTCGTAAAGCTGCTGGCGATCGACCCCGGCCCGGTCGGCCACGGCAAACGCCTGGCTCATGGTGCAGACGGTGGTCATGCCCATGAAATTGTTGATCAGCTTGGTGGTGTGACCTGCGCCGAGCGCGCCGAGGTAGAAGACGTTTTCGCCCTGTTGGTCGAGCACTGGCTTGACCTTGTCGAAGGTCGCCTTGTCCCCGGCGGCCATGATGTTGAGCAACCCGTCCTTGGCGTGGGCCGGGGTGCGACCCAGCGGGGCGTCGACCATGCCCGCGCCCTTGGTGGCCAGATCGGCCCCGATCTTGCGGGTCGAGGCGGGGATGGAGGTGCCGAAATCGATCAGCACGGCGCCGTCCTTGATGCCTGCCAGGATGCCGTTGTCGCCATAGACGATCTTTTCCACGACCTCTGAGGTCGTCAGGCACAGCATCACGATGTCGCTGGCCGCCGCCAGTTCCCGGGGCGAGGTGGCTTCGGTGGCGTTGCCACGGGCCAGAACCGCGCCCACGGCATCCTTGTTGAGGTCCATCACAACCAGTTCAAACCCCCGGTTCTGAAGGTTCTCAACCATGTTGCCGCCCATGAGGCCGAGGCCAATGAAACCGATGACAGGTTTGGTCATGCCGTGTACTCCCTAAGTTTGTTCTTTTGTGCTTGTAGGTTCAGAGAAAATCTTCGCGATGTGGCGTGAAGACATCGAGCAGTGTGCCCGCTTCCAGACAGGTCGCCCCGTGGACGATGTTGGCTTGCTTGTACAGGGAGTCGCCGGCGGAAATGACGTAGGTCTCATCGCCGACGGTGAACTCGAACTTGCCCGAAATGACATAGGTGATCTGCTCGTGCGGATGGCTGTGACGCGCCGCCACCGTGCCAGTCTCGAAATGAACCTCGACGATCATCAGGTTGTCGTTGTAGGCGGCGACCTTTCGTGTCAGCCCGCCACCGGCATCAAACAGCTTGTTTTCAGCGCCGGGAAACAGGTTCTTTACGGTCATTGTCGGTCTCCGTGTCGTGCATTGCGGTGGAGGGGCGGCCACGGGGATCATGGTCCGCGCCCCGGTATCGGGTCAGGTCAGGTCTTGGCGAATTTCTTCATCACGACGCGGAAGGTGTTCTCCTCCGGATCGCTGAAGTAGAGGTCGGCGTCGTAGCCCTGATCGTCGAGGAAGTGGAAGATCCGCTTCGGTTCGCTCAGCTTGTAGGGCACCAGCAGCGTCGCGATGCGGTGCCGGGTGGCCTCGGGGTATTGCGCGTGCAGGCAGGTGCTGACCGGCAGACCTTCGTAGTCCGCCGGATCGACGCCCGGAAAACCGGTTTCCTGTGTCAATTGCGGCTTGCCGGCCTCGGACCAGATCACCTGGCCATAGAAGCCCGCGCGCTCGCCGGTATAGCGGAACGAGGTCTTGCCCAGATCGTAGGGGCCGTTGGCGTGCAGCAGCCAGTCCACCGAGACCGGGGTCTCGGCATCGACGCTGTCGACGATGACGAAATACGAATTGCGGACGAAATAGACCTCGCGCTCGGCCAGCATCACTTCGGGCGACAGGGTGCGGTAGGCCGGGGTGGCGTCGCCCTTGATATAGATGTGGTCGTCACGCTCCTCGGCGGTGATGATCCGACCGGTCGCGGCCATCGCCTTGGCCTTGTCCTTGTCGGCGTACTGGCCCTTGCCATTGATCAGGATGGCATTCTTGGACCGGGTCTGGCGCCGCCAGGTGCGATGCATGGACGAGTTGAAGGCCACGTAATAGCCGGACTGGATTGCCAGATCCTCGCCATAAGCCGCCATGCAGAAGGCGTTCTGATCGCCGTGGCTGTGGCTGATCGAGCCGAACTTGCTGGACTTGAACACGAACTGCACATGCTGGTCGGGATCGTCCATCGCGTGCTGGATTCCGACCCAGCCGATGCCCTTGAAGTGGCGCATGCCGCCTTCGGGGGGCGTGGCTTCGACAAAGGGAAAATCCGTGCGATAGACCAGTTCGTCAAACCGCGTGTCCCACCAGCCCCAGTTGTAGAAGGCCTTTTCGGTGCCGGGGTTCAGGCGCAGGTTTTCATCGCAGTACCATTGGTAGGCGCCGTTGCCGGTGACGCCTGCGAACTGGCGCATGTTCAGCCCGGTCTTGATCGCGGGCAGGTCGCCTTGCGTGCTGTCGTCGCCAAAGGTGGCGCGGCGCGTGTTCGGGGCCTTGCAGAACAGCGGGAAATCCCCGGTCTTCTGGAAGAAGGGCCGCTTGTAGATGTCGATCCCGGAAAAGGATTTCAGGCGGTTGGCGGCGTCGATCAGATAGGCGATGCCCATCATCCAGTAATTCGTGCCCTCGGCCCAGCCGCCATCGCTGTCGCCCCAGGGGGTGTAGACGGTGAACAGGAACTCGACGCAGTAATCCAGCCAGACGCGGGCCTCGTCATCCTCGTCGTCGCCCAGAAGCGCGATGCAGGCGGGCACCAGCGTCAGCGAGACCGAGCGCACCGCGTGGCTGTCATAGGGAAACAGGTGGATCTTGGCGTTCAGGATCGCGTGTTCGGCAATGTCGCGGGTCCGTTCCAGCAGGGCAGTGCGCACGATCTTGCGCTCGTCCGCGTCCATGTGGTCGTACAGCCAGTCATAGCCCCAGGCCAGCGCGTTGTTCACGCGGTAGGCCCATTCGTCGGTATAGGCGCGCGAGGTGACCCCCATCGGATCCCAGCTTGCGGCCTCCAGCAGCCATGCCTTGGCGCGGTCCAGCATCGCGGCATCACTGGTGACCGTGCCGCCGATGGCCAGATGCCGGATGGCGTACCACAGTTCCTGAAGATCGATATAGGTCTGGCGCCAGACCGGGGCAGTCCGCGTGTGGTTGGGATAACCGGCAGGCTCTTTCATCACTTCGCGGTCCATCCACGGCAGGACGGACCCCTCATAGAAGGTGGACCAGGTGCAATGGTCCGGGTCGGACTCGACGGCCTTGCGGAAGTCGACCAGACGATCGGGCGTCATCCAGAGCCGCGGATGCGCGGTGGTGGAGGCGGCAAATCGCGTGGCCCGCGAGGGCAGGGGCGTTTCGGGCAGGCCTTCGGCAAGGGTGAAGCTGCGGGTGGTGCTCCAGCCGGTGACGGGCTTTCCGGCCGCGTCGCAGACCGCATAGGACCAATGGTACTCCCCCGGCGCGAAGACGGCATCGGGGGTGAAGAAGTTCACCGGGATATTGGCGAAGACCCGGGTTTCCTTGGCGGGGAATTTCGCGTTCTGCGAAATGCGCAGCACGTAGTGCGCCTCGTCCTCGATCACCGGCAGCCACGTGAAGCGCGGCGGGTTTTCCGCCACATCAGAGTCGGACGTCGGGGCATATTGGATCGTCAACCGGCCCGCCTTGGGTTCGTCGAGCTTGGGATGGGAGGTGGCGAGCATAGATAAGATCCTTGCATGTCAGATGTTTGGGGGAAATGCGCGTGGCCAGCCAGATCAGGCCACGCGCTTGATACGGCCGGGGAGGTCAGCCGTACTGACGGGCGTAGGCCGAGTTCATGACGTCCAGAACCTTCTGGTAGCCCATCTTGTCGAGGGTCGAGATGTAGGAATCCCAGTCCTCCACGACGTTGCCGCTGCCAAGGATCCACGCCTGATTGCGCTCCAGCATGTAGGTCCGGATCGACGGCCAGTACTTGTCGTAGACCGCCTGTTCGTCCTTGTTGAAGGCCACGCCCAGGAACTGGTCGACCAGCAGGTCTTCGGTATCATAAAGCTCGATCCCTTCGCGCGCCGCCGGCGAGGTCCACTGCCATTCGTAACGGTAGTCCTGCGGGTAGCCGCGATAGACCTGCGCGCCTTCCAGATACATCTGGCTGTTCACCGGCGTGTCGGAGTTCAGCACTTCCGGTTTGTAGATCGGCTCGCCATCCACCATGTCCCAGGTCTTGCCTTCAACACCGAAGTTGGCCAGCAGCGCGCCTTCCTCGGAGAACCAGAAGTCGAAGTACTTGATGGTCTCGACAGGGTGCTCGTTGGTGTAGGAAATCGCCCAGCCGTCGGGTTTGATCGGAATGCGGCGGTGCTCTTCCATCCGCACCCCACCCGCCGATGCCGGCGGCAGGAACGGGATGAAGTTGAAGCCCTCGATCTTGTCGGCCAGCGCCGCGTTGTAGCCGCTGGTCGAGGCGAACCAGTCATGGGTCACACCGCCCAGGTTCTCGCCCAGCAGGAAGTCGCGCGAGGACGAACCGCGGGTGAAGATCTCGGCGTCGATCAGGCCTTCTTCGTACCATTTCGCAATGTTCGCAATCCCGTCGCGATAGGCTTCCTGCGCATAGGGATGCGCGATCTGGCCGTCGTCGGTGACGTAGAAGTCGTGGTAGATGTCCGACCCGGACGAGCGGGCATCCCACAGCGTCAGCAGCCGGTTCACTTCTTCCCAGTCGCGGGCAAAGTAGGGGACTTCGTCCTTTTCGCCGTTGCCGTTCGGGTCCTGGTCGCGGAAGGCCACCAAGACCTCGTAAAGCTCATCGACATTCTGCGGTTGTGCGAGGCCGAGCGCATCGAGCCAGTCCTGACGGACGAACCATGCCCGACCGTATTTCCCGTCCGGCAGGTAGGGGATGTAGTAGTAATTGCCGTCATAGGCCGAGATCGCTTCCTTCAGGCCCGGATGCTCTTCCCAGAACTTCTTGATGTTCGGGGCATGCTCATCCACCAGCTCGTTGAGCGGCAGGAAGGCACCCTCGGGGCCGTACTGGTTGACCGGCTGCCGGATCAGGTTGCCGCCGACGATGTCGGGCAGGTCGCCTTTCGCCAGAAGCAGGTTCATCGCCTCGTTGTTGTCGGTCGTGTTGCGACCGGAAGTTTCGTCAACGAGGTGAATGTTGGTCCGTTCGCGGGCAACCTCCTCGACCGGGTAGAGCGTGTTGGTGTCGCCACCGGGACCGTAGCCCTGGGCACGCGGCCAGTGCATGTGGATCGTCAGTTCCAGTGGCTTGTCGACGATCGGCAGTTGGCCATCGGCGAAGACGGGTGCCGTCAAGGCGGTGGTGCCAAGGATGGCGAGAGACAGTTTGAACGTTCGCATGGAGTCCTCCCTTAATGCGATGTTTTCTGGTTATTCCTTCACCCCACCCAGCAGGATGCCCTTGCTGAAGTACTTCTGAAGGAAGGGGTAGATCAGCAGGATCGGGATGATCGAGCAGACGATGATCGCGGCGCTGACGGTTTCGAACGAATAGGCCGCAGACAGGAGCGATGTGGCGAATTCCTCGTCATCGGACAGTTCGGCGATGACCTTGCGCAGATAGACCTGCAGCGGAATTTTCTCTTCATCCTGTAGCAGCACCATGGCCCAGAATAAGCCGTTCCAGCGCGACACGATGCAGAACAGCGCGACGGTGGCGATGGCCGGTTTCGACAGCGGCACATAGACCTTCCACAGCACCTGGAACTCGTTGGCGCCATCCATCCGGGCGGCTTCTTCAAAGCTCTGCGGGATGCCTTCGAAGAAGTTGCGCAGCAGGATGATGTTGAAGCCGTTGACCGCGAAGCCGATGATGATCCCGAAGTAGCTATCCAGCAGACCCAGGTCGCGCATGTTCAGGAAGAACGGGATCATCCCGGCGTGGAACCACATGGTGAAGGCCACCATCAGGTTCCAGAACCGCCGACCGTACAACTGCGGCCGCGACAGGGCATAGGCGCCGGGGATGATGAACGCGAGGCTCATCAAGGTGCCGCCGATGGTGTAGATGAAGGTGTTCTTGTACGAACTCCAGAACAGCGGCTCGCTCAGCACCTGTTTGTAGGCTTCCAGCGTGAACCCGACCGGGGTCAGGGTCACATTGCCGGCGCGGGCCTCGAAGCCTGTGCTCATCGACAGCGAAGCGATGTAGATGAACGGATAGAGCGTCGAGATCGTGAACAGTCCGATCAGGACCATGTTGGTGACGACGAACAGTTTGTCGCCACGCGAATAGAGGTTCATGTTCAGCATTTGCCTGGCCTCCTCACCACAGCGACGTGCGCGAATAGCGCTTGGAGATGGTGTTTGCAGTCATCACCAGAACGAAGGCGACCACGGCGTTGAACAGTCCTGCAGCACCGGCCAGATCGTATTGACCGCCCTGGATGCCCTGCCGGTAGATGAAGGTGTTCACCACATCCGCCGTCTCGTAGGTTGCAGGCTGATAGAGCAGGATGATCATCTCGAAGCTGACTTCCAGCATGTTGCCGATGCGGATGATCAGCATGATGATGATGGTCGGCAGGATCGATGGCACGGTGATCTTCCACACCATCTGCCAGCGGCTGGCGCCGTCCACGACTGCGGATTCATACAGCGTGGGAGAGATGCCCGCGATCGCGGCAAGGTAGACGATGGATTGGAACCCTGCTTCTTGCCAGATCGAGGTGCCGACAAAGATCGGGCGGAACCATTCTGATTTGGTCAGGAAGTAGATCGGTTCCAGCCCGAACCACCCCATCACCGTGTTCACGATCCCTGCCGAGGGCGAGAAGGCCGTGATGACGATCCCCGCGATGATCACCGAACTGATGAAGTGCGGTAGATAGACGATGGTCTGCGCCGTCTTCTTGAAGGTCTGGTGCAGGATCTCGTTGAACATCACCGCAAGGATGATCGGCATGGGAAAGCCGAAAATCAGGCTCAGCATGCTGATGTAGATGGTGTTGCGCAGGGCGCGCAGGAACTGGTCGTTCCCGAACAGGGTCTGGAAGTGTTCGAATCCGACCCAGGGGCTGGCCGCGAGGCCGCGGAAAACGCTGTAGTCCTTGAAGGCGATCTGCAGCCCGTACATCGGCTTGTAGAGGAAGACCAGCAGCCATAGAATTGTCGGGATCAGCAACAGGTAGAGCTGCCATTCCCGCTTCAGATGATCGCCCACGCGTTCGATGCGACCGGGCTTGCGACGGCGCAGCGCCTCTTTGGCCTCGGTGACGAGACTCTCTGTGCTCTGGCCGGTGAAATTCGGATCGCTGCTCATGACTTCGTCCCCTGACCGGGCAGCGCGGCACCGCTTTCTGCGTCAAAGACACGGATCAGGTCCGGTTCGATGGTGAAGCCGGAAATGTCCCCCAGCATGCCCAGATGGCCGAGGGTCTCGGTCCGGATGACGAAGGGGTCGCCCTGCAGGCTGGCGTGAATCAGCGCCTCCGAGCCCAGCGTTTCCACCAGATCCACATCGACATTGACGCAGCCGGGCGTGCCGTTTGCCGCGACGGTCACGAACTCGGGACGAATGCCCAGGGTCACCGCCTTGCCCACCGAATTCTGAAGCGCGGGAATTTGCGCCAGCGGCAGGCTTTGACCGTCAAACTCGGCGACGGGCCCCTGATCTCCGGCAACGATCCTGGCCTTGACCATGTTCATCGGCGGCGAGCCAAGGAAGGACGCGACGAAGGTGTTGGCCGGATTCAGGAACAGATCCATCGGCGAGCCGACCTGTTCGATGCGTCCGTCGTGCATGACGACGATCCGGTCGGCCAATGTCATGGCTTCGACCTGGTCGTGAGTCACATAGATCGAGGTCACGCCCAGCCGCTTGTGCAGCCGCTTGATTTCGGCGCGCATCTGGGTGCGCAGCTTGGCATCGAGGTTGGACAGCGGCTCGTCGAACAGGAAGACCTTGGGGCGGCGCACGATGGCGCGGCCCATGGCAACCCGCTGACGCTGGCCACCGGACAGGTCGGCCGGGCGGCGATCCAGATAGGGTGTCAGGCCAAGGATTTCTCCGACCTCGTCCACCGACGAGGCGATGGTTTCCTTGCTTTCCTTGCGGATGCGCAGGCCGAAGGCGATGTTGTCCGCCACATTCAGATGGGGGTAAAGCGCGTAGTTCTGAAACACCATCGCCACGTCGCGATCCTTGGGCGCGACGCGGTTCACGAAGCGCCCGTCGATCGTCAGTTCCCCGTCCGAGATCTCCTCGAGTCCTGCGATCATGCGCAGCGTTGTCGACTTGCCGCAGCCCGACGGGCCGACAAGGACGACGAATTCCTTTTCCTGCACCTCCAGGTCGATCCCGTGGACCACCTGAACCGCACCGTAGGCTTTAATGATTCCCTTGAGACTGACTCCGGACATGTTCCCTCCCAACTGATTGCGCCCACCCCCGTGACCCGGTTCGGCCACGCGCATGATTCGGCGCTCGATGAAAACTGGTATACTAGTAATCGGGCTGGTATACTAGTTTAAAATGCTGTAGACATGTTCGGGATTAACGATTGAGCAGTAACTGACAGACCGTTTTCAGGAAGGCAGACATCATGGTTCAGGCAACCCAGCTTGGCGCACGGAGGACCAGCGTCGACGAAATTTTCGACTATCTGCATGACGAGATCCTGTCGCTGCAGCTGAGGCCCGGCGACAAGATTTCCGAGGCCGATATCGCGGCCCAGTTCGGCGTATCGCGGCAACCGGTGCGCGATGCCTTCAGTCGCCTCGCGAACCTCGACATGCTGCTGATCCGCCCTCAGCGCGCCACGGAAGTGAAACGCTTTTCCATGCGTGAGATCGAAAAATCCCGCTTTGTCAGGGCCTCGGTCGAAAAAGAGGTGCTGCGGCGCGCGTCCGAGAATTGCGATGCCGGCAATGCGGCGGAACTGGACGCGGCCCTGGCGCAGCAGGAGGTCGCCATCGAAAAGCGCGACGTCGAGGGTTTCGGTAAACTGGACTATGAGTTTCACCGCACGCTCTGCAACATCGCCAAGGCCGATTTCGCGTTCGACGTGATCATGACAGAGAAGGCCAAGGTCGACCGGCTTTGCCTGTTGAGCCTGTCGAAAGAGGACCGCATGCCCGAACTGGTGGCGGATCACCGCGCCATCGCCGAGGCCGTCAAGGCCCATGACGCCGAACGGGCGATTGCCGCCGGGGTGCTGCATCTGTCGCGGCTGGATGACACCATCCGCGCGATCACCGAAACCAACGCCAGCTATTTCGAACCGACGCCGCAGTAATCACGCTTTGGCCCGACCGGGCCTGACAGACCGCAAGCAATCCGCCGGAGTGCCCCGACGGGTCTTGCAGTGATGGACATTCATGACAATCAATCCCCCGCGTGACACCTTGCCCGCTCCGAACTTCGGGGCGCGCAACATCTTCAACCTGGCCTGGCCGATGACGCTGAAAGCCATCATCCTGCACGGGACGGTGGTCATTGACGCTTATCTGGTGTCGTCCCTGGGCGAAACCGCGCTGGCCGCCATGGGGCTGGCCGCCGCAATCGCGGGGTTCGTGCTGGGTGGTATCCTGGCGTTTTCGAATGCGATGCAGATCCGCACGGCCCAGGCCTTTGGCACCAACGATCCCGTGTTCCTGAAATCGGTTCTGGTGTCGGGCATGGGGATCAGCCTGGCGGTCGGCAGCATCGGCCTGTTGGTGATCTCGCTCTTCGGGGGCAGGCTTCTTGCCGCAATGGCCCCCACGGACGAGGTGGTCGGACTGGCGATCAACTATCTTGCGGTGTTCTCGCTGGTCATCCTGGGCGAGGCGGTGGGGCAGTGCTTGTCGAGCTTCTTCAATGGCTGCGGTCGGACAAAACTGCCGCTGTACAGTTTCTGTCTGTCCCTTCCGATAAATGTGGCAGCCAGCATCGTGTTGATCCACGGACTGTTCGGTCTGCCCGCCTTCGGGGTGACCGGTGCCGCCATGGGCAGCGCCATCGCGGTGTGCGTGCAGGTCGGGTTTCTGGTCTGGCGGCTGGTGCGCCTTGACGGTCATCTGCGCCACGTCGCCGGTTGGCGCAATGGAACGTTGAACGCAACGATCAGACGACACCTTGCCTTTTCCCTGCCCATCGCGGCGACATTCTTCAGCGCGACCTTCGCCGCCCAGTTCTGCACCCTGATCTATGCCAAGATGAGCCTGAACGAATTCGCGGCCATGACGATCATCGCGCCGTGGATCATGGTTGCAGGCACCATCGGGATGCAATGGGCGCAGGCGTCGGGCATCATCGTGGCCCAGCTTCTCGGGCAACGGCAGCCCGAGGCGGTGCTGGACCGGTTCCTTGGCAGCGCCTGGCGCGGCGCCTTCGTGGCGGCGGCCTGCGTTGCACTGGTCTACAGCGGGGTTTGCCTGTCTGCCGGCGTGTTGTATTCGGATCTGAGCGTCGAGACCCGCGCCTATCTTCTGAGCTTTCTACCGATCCTGCTGATTATGCCGTTTCCCAAGTGTTCCAACGCCATTTGCGGCAACACGCTGCGCGCCAGTGGCGACACGATCTATGTCATGCATGTCTTCATCTGGTCGCAATGGCTGTTCCGCGTCCCGGCCACGGCGATCGCGGTCCTGTACTTTCAGGTGCCGGTCTTCTGGGTCTTGTCACTCCTGTTGCTGGAAGAATTCGTCAAGTTTCCGGCCTTTCACAGACGCCTGCTCAAAGGCGACTGGAAACGGGCAGAACTGGCGGCGTGATCCGGGGCCGGGATAATTCCCGGCCCATTCGCGTTCCCACCGCAAGACTTCGCACCCGGATGCCGACGGATCGGCGTCAGGGCCGCTATGTCAGTAGTTCCACATGGTCCCGTCTTCCAGCCGCACCACCGGGTGACTGCCGGGCGCATAGGTGTAGCGCGCGGCCTCAGCCTCGTCGAAATCCACACCCAGACCCGGTGCGTCGCTGACATACACCATGCCGTTCTCCATCCGATGCTCTGACGGGAACAGCGCGTCGCATTCGGGGGTGCCCAACACCAGGTATTCCTGCACGCCGAAATTCGGGGCCCAGGCATTCAGGTGATGCTGGGCGGCCATGGATATGGGCGAATGGCTGGGTGCGCCGTGGAACCCTGTGCGCACGTTGTGCAGGCCCGCCAGATCGACGATTCGCTTCAGCGGCGTGATGCCGCCGGCATAGGTCGCGGCCAGCCGGATGAAGTCGATCAGCTCGTTCTCGATCAGCTTGTTGCAGTCCCAGATCGAATTGAACACCTCGCCGATGGCGATAGGGGTCGTCGAATGCTGACGGATCAGCCGCAGCGCGTCCTGATTCTCGGCGGGGGTCGGGTCTTCCATCCAGAACAGGCGCACGGGTTCCACGGCTTTGGCGAATTCCGCGGCTTCACGCGGCAGCAGCCGGTGATGAACGTCGTGCAGGATATGCACATCCGGGCCGAAACGGTCGCGAATCTCGGCCAGCGCGCCGGGCATGTAGCGCATGTATTTGTCGGTGTCCCAGATCTCGACCTTGGGTCGGATGCCGGTGTAGTCGGTGATATAGTTCTGCGCGCTGCCCTTCTTTTCAGGCACCGCATAACTGGCCGTGGGCATGCCGGGAATGCCGCATTGCACGCGGATCGCCTTGTAGCCCTCTTCGACATACTGGGCGATGGAGTCCATCAGGTCTTCCAGGTCGGCGCCGGTGGCATGGGCATAGACCATCGCGCCGTCCCGACTCTTTCCGCCGAACAACTGGTACAGCGGCATGTTCGCCAGTTTGCCCTTGATGTCCCACAGCGCCATGTCGATGGCGCCATAGGCGGCCATGGCGATCGGGCCGCCCCGGAAATAGGCGCCACGATAGAGGAACTGCCAGATGTCCTCGCTGTTGCGCGGGTCCATCCCAATCAGGTTCGGGATCAGGAAATCTTGCAGATATTTCGCAGGCAGCGTTTCGCGGTTGTTCAGCGTGGCATCGCCAAGCCCGTAGACGCCCTGATCGGTTATGATCTTCAGGGTGACGTAGTTCTTCTTCGGTCCGCCAACAAAGACCTTTGCATCGGTGATTTTCACAGGCTTGTTCCCTTCAGGTCAGTTCGGACACATCGGCCCAGGTGTCGCTCGTGCGGATCAGATCAATGATCTGCTGGTACTGGCTACCCTCGGCAAAGGTGGGGTAGGGGTCGACTACATCGCCCCGGATGTCCCCCACGAAGTCGCGGGCAAGAACATGCCAGCATTGCTCGGTTTCGCCGGCTACATCCGGGATGGCGGCAGCTATATCGTCAGGCAGGGGCAGGGCGGTCCAGGTCTTGTCTTCGCCATAGAAATGAAGCTGTCCGCTGCCGTAGTGGCCTTCCAGGTAGATCGCCCCCTTGGTGCCGTAGAACACGATGTGATCCTCGTGGAACCGTGGCACCAGCCCGCCGTGCTTGAACAGAACCGACACCGGGCGTTCCGCCAGGCCACTGTCGATTTGGGCCATGACCGTGTAGGACCATTCGACGTTGCTGTCGCCCCATTGCAGCTTGGGGTCGTCCAGAACCCTGGGGATGAAATCGCGGCGGGTGGCGAAATTGTGCACGCCTTCGACAATCGGCGCGCGGAGCAGGTCGTCGCGCACGTCTCCGGCGATCCGGGTGATCCTGTCGCCGACTACGGCTGTCACAATGGACAGCGTATGGGTGAAATTGTTGTTGAGCCGTCCGCCGCCATCCTCGACCCGGTGCGACCAGCCAAAGGGAATCTCGCGCTCGAGATTGAAATGCGAGATGCATTCGACCTCGGTCGGCTCGCCGATCGCACCCTCTGCGACAAGGCGGCGGGCGTGCTGCACGCTGGCGGTGTAGCGGAAACTGGCGGCGAAGGCGGTCTTGACGCCCTTGTCCTGCGCCAGCGCATGAAGCTCCCGCGCGGTCGATCCCGAGGTGGTCATCGGCTTGTCGCAGAACACGTGACAGCCCTGGGCGATGGCCAGCTTGATGGGGTCGTAATGCGCGCCGCCAGGTGTGGCGATGGACACGATGTCAGGGGCGCATGTTTCCAGTGCCGCAGCCCAATCGGTGCCCGCATAGGGGATTCCCAGCTTCTGGGCCACCTCTTCCACAACGGCCTTGTTGCGTCCGACCATTCCGACAACCTCAGCGCCCGCAGCGCGGAAGGCCTCGGCGTGGCCCGTGCCCGCAAAGCCCGTCCCGTAAACCAGGACCTTGAATTTTTCCGTCATGCGCTTGTTCCCCCGATTGACAGTTAGATGACTAGTATACTAGAATCACCTTGTCTCGGGCGCAATCCCGGAACGGTCCATGGACAGCAGGAAACCACGCCAGCAAAGGCTTTCTCGTCGTCGGAAATAAATTTCTTGACAGGACTGATATGCTAGTAGCCTATATGGGCATCCGCATGTTGGAGGACGTGCTGGCGGTGGCATTATGTGGGGGAATGCAAGCTGACGGAGGTGTCAGCGCACTCATTCCAACGGGCCACATGTCGAAAGTAAACAAGAGGGAGGATCTCATGTATCAGAAACTTGGCGCATCAATCGTCGGAGCCGTGACAGCCGTCACATTGCTGGGCTCTGCCGCGATGGCAGACAACTGGCGGGGCTGGAATATCCATGTCGATGGGTATCCGAACACCGTTGCAATGGACAAATTCGCCGAACTTCTCGCCGAGAAGACGGATGGCGAAATCACCCTTCAGATGTTCCACGGCGGCACGCTGGGTAACCAGTCCGACGCCATCGAACAGGTGCGTCTGGGCGCGCTGGAGGTTGCCAACTTCAACCTCGGCCCGATCGGGCCGATCGCGGCCGAGGCGAATGTTGTCTCGCTGCCGTTCATCTTCAAGGACGTCCCGCACATGTTCCGGGTGCTGAACGGTGAAGCCGGGCAGCTCATTGCAGATGGTATGGCGGCCAAGGGTCTTGTGCCGCTGGCATGGTACGACGCCGGCGCCCGGTCGTTCTACAACGGCCAGAAGCCGATCAACGTGCCCGGGGATGTGGCCGGCATGAAGGTGCGGGTCATGAACAACGACCTGTATTCCGGCATGATCTCGGAACTGGGCGGCAACCCGTCGCCGATGGCCTTCGCCGAAGTCTACCAGTCGCTCAAGACCGGTGTCGTGGATGGGGCTGAAAACAACTGGCCGTCTTACGAATCGACCGGCCATTTCGAAGTTGCAGGCTACTACTCGCTCAGCCAGCACCTCATCATTCCGGAGTGCCTGTGCATCAATTCAGATGTGTACAATGGCCTGTCGGACGAGATGAAGGTGGCGGTGAAAGAAGCGGCGATGGAATCGGCGGCGCTCCAGCAGGAGCTTTGGGCGGCACGCGAAGCCTCCAGCCGTGAAATGGTCGAAAAGGCGGGTGCCATCACCAACGAAATCGCCGACAAGACCGCGTTCCAGGAAGCCATGGTGCCGGTTTACGAGGCGTATCTGTCGGCCAACCCCGATCTGCGCCCGCTGGTCGAGCTGATCCAGTCCACCGAGTAAATCTGTTCATGCGCGGCCCCGCGGATTGCCCGCGGGGCCGCCATCACTTGAGGGACATTTCATGAGCGATGCGAACGCCCACACGCCGGCCAGAGATTTTCTGCGGCCGGTCGAGAAGCTGCTCGACGCCGTTGCCCAGGCCTGCCGGATAATCACGGGTGTGTCGCTGGTGGTGCTGACGGTGATCTTCGGCTGGCTGGTCTTCGGCAGGTACGTATTGAACGCCACGCCCACATGGGTCGAGCAGGCGGCCCTGCTGCTGACGATGGTCATCGCCTTTCTGGGCGCTGCGGTGGGTGTGCATGAGGACACCCATCTGTCGGTCGTTGCCTTCCGCACCTATGTCCCGCGCTGGCTGCGCACCGTGTTCGTTATCATGACCGATGTCTTCATGGCCGGTTTTGGCCTGCTGATGCTGATCTACGGAGCCCAGCTTACGGCCTTCAAATGGGGATCCATGATCCCGCTCATCCAGCTTCCCGAAGGGCTCAGATCGCTGCCCCTGACCATAGGAGGCGGCCTCATCACGTTGTTTGCGCTGGCACATCTGGCGCGCCTCGCGCTGGGTCGCGACCTGCGCAGCGACATCATACAGTAAGGCTCCTCAATGGGACTTTTCCTTCTTCTCGGCCTGTTCGCGCTTTGTGTCGTGATCGGCCTGCCAGTCGCCTTTGCGCTTGGCATCTCGGCGCTTGCAGCCTTTGCCTTCGAAGGCTTGCCACTGATGGTCGGCTTCCAGCGGATCATCTCGGGGATCAACGTCTTTTCGCTGATGGCGATCCCCTTCTTCATTTTCGCGGGCGAGCTGATGTTCCACGGCGGCATCGCCATGCGGCTGGTGAAGTTCGCCTCTGCCGCCGTCGGCGCGGTCCGAGGCGGGCTGGGCATCGTGAACGTGTTCTCCTCCATGCTGTTCGGGGGCATCTCGGGCTCGGCCGTGGCCGATATCTCGGCGCTGGGATCGATCCTGGTGCCGGTGATGAAGGAAAAGGGCTATGACGCCGACTACGCGGTCAATGTCACCGTGACCTCCTCTATCGCCGGCATCATCATCCCGCCCAGCCACAACATGATCATCTTCGCCATCGCGGCGGGCGGCGGCATCTCGATCTCGAAGCTGTTCCTCTCGGGCGTCGTACCCGGCATCCTGATGTGCTGCTGCCTTGCAACGGCGGCCTATATCGTCGCCGTGAAACGCGGCTACAAGGCCGAGAAATTCCCCGGCTGGACCGCGCTGATGATGGCCTTCCTCGGGGCGCTGCCGGGCCTGTTGACGGCGGTGATCATCGTGGGCGGCGTTCTGTCGGGCGTGTTCACGGTGACCGAGTCGGGGGCATTCGGCGCCATCTACGCGTTTCTTGTCACGCTTCTGGTCTATCGCAGCATCACCTGGACCAACTTCCGCACCGCTGTAGCGCAGTCGGTCCGCACAACCTCGATGGTGATGATCCTGATCGCCTGTGCCGGGGCCTTCGCCTATATGTTGACCTTCTACAGGGTGCCGGACAAGACCGTGGACCTGCTGACCGGGCTCACCGACAATCCCATTCTCATCCTGCTGATGATCAACCTCGCGCTTCTGGTGCTGGGAATGATCATGGACATGGCCGCGCTGATCCTGATCTGTACGCCGATCTTCCTGCCGGTCGCTGTCAGCCTGGGCGTCGACCCTTACCAGTTCGGGATGATCCTGTTGGTCAACCTCGGGCTCGGGCTGTGCACGCCCCCGGTCGGATCGTGCCTGTTCGTGGGGTGCGCGGTTGGCAAGCTGCCGATGGAAAAGGCGGTCCGCACGATCTGGCCGTTTTACATCGCGATCCTCGTGGCTCTGATGCTGATTACGTTCATTCCGGCCGTATCGCTGACATTGCCGGCATTGCTGGACCCGTAAAATCCGGTGTGCGCGGGAACGGCGGCACCGTGTGAAACGTAACGAGTTTGTGGCGTGGGTCGACGGACCCGCGCCACTTTTCTATCAGTCCAGTGCGAAATCGTCAGCCTGCATCGCCGTGGAGTACCTCGGCCACTGGCGGGGGAGACGGCTTTCGTCTTTGGCATATATATGCAAAGAGCCATCGCAGAAGCGCCAACCCGGAGGCATCACCGCGTCGCGGTTCTCGCCGCCCGCAGTTCGAAGATGCAAGACATGGATCTAGCCCGCCACGCCAGATTGTCCGTCGCCCCGATGATGGACTGGACCGACCGGCACTGCCGCTATTTCCATCGGCTGCTGTCGAAGGAGACACTGCTCTATACCGAGATGGTGACGGCCCCCGCGCTGGTGCACGGCGGCGCGCTGCATCTGTTGCGCTTCGATCCGGCGGAGCAGCCGGTGGCGCTGCAACTGGGCGGGTCGGTGCCCTCCGAACTGGCCCAAGCGGCGCGGCTGGGCGCGGCCCATGGTTACGGCGAGATCAATCTCAATGTCGGCTGTCCGTCGGACCGGGTCCAGTCCGGCGCGTTTGGCGCGGTTCTGATGAAGGATCCCGGTCTGGTGGCCGACTGCGTGTCGGCTATGGCCGAGACTGCCGGTCAGGCCGAGATCACGGTCAAATGCCGGATCGGGGTAGACGATCAGGTGCCCGACGAGATCTTGCCGAACTTCCTTGAAACCATCCGCGCCGCTGGAATTCGCCGGGTGACAATCCACGCCCGCATGGCCTGGCTGAAAGGTCTCAGCCCCAAGGAAAACCGCGAGGTTCCGCCGCTGAACTATCCGCTGGTGCTGGAGATGAAACGCGCCTTTCCGGACCTGCACATCTCGGTTAACGGCGGTATCACATCTCTGGATCAAGCCGAAACCTTCCTGGCCGAGGGGCTGGACGGGGTGATGATCGGGCGATCCGCCTACCATGCACCCGCCGACATTCTGGCGCAGGCCGATGCCCGTATTTTCGGCGGGCAGGCGCGCGCTGACCCGGTGGCGGTGGCCCAAACCATGATCCCGTATGTCGAGCATCATCTGTCTGAAGGCGGGCGGGTGCATTCTGTGACCCGGCACATGCTGGGGCTGTTTGCAGGCCGTCCCGGTGCCCGCGCGTGGCGGCGGCATCTGTCCGAAGCCGCCAGCCGTCCCGAAGCCGACGCCCGGATCATTCAGGAAGCCCTGGACCTCATGCACGACGTGGCTTCGGTTGCGGCGGAATAGGTAACCTGCCGGTGTGGGGGCGGCACCTGGCCTGCTTGCCGGATCCCGCGGTCTGAAGCTCAGCCTTCGCGCGTCTGACGGGCGGCGCGCCCACCGCGACGGCGCGGCTTCAGGGCTGCACGTTGCGGCAATTGTGCCATGACGATCCGGCGCTGCTCGACGCTCATCCGGCCCCACTCGGTAATCTCATCCATGGTGCGATGGCATCCGGCGCAGAGGCGGGTGTCGGGATGGATGACGCAGATCTGCACGCAGGGGCTTTCGATCTCGTCGCGTTTCCAGACCGGGGTGTTCATCCCGAGGACTCCATGAACGACAGCCGGTCCAGTGCGCCCTGAAGGATGAAACTGGCCGCCACATTGTCGATGATCGCCGCCCGCTTGCCGCGCGAGCGGTCGGATTCCAGCAACGCCCGCTCGGCGGCGACGGTGCTCAGACGTTCATCCCAGTATCCGATGGCCATTTCGGTCATCTCCGACAGGTTGCGCGCGAAGGCGCGGGTGGACTGGCAGCGCGGTCCCTCGCTTCCGTCCATGTTCAGCGGCAGGCCCAGCAGGACGCCCGAGATCTCGCGCTCGCGGCTGAACGTGAGGATCTCCAGCACATCCTTTGTAAACTTCTTGCGCTTGATGGTCTTGACCGGAGACGCCACCTTGCGGCGCGGATCCGACATCGCCAGACCGATGGTCTTGGTGCCATAGTCCAGACAGATGATGGCGCGATTGGGGGGCAGGGCGGCGGCAAAGGCCTCGAACCCGTCGTGGATCATTGCAAGATCTCCGCCCGGCGCGCGGCCTCGGCCAATTCGTTCAGAGCCGGGGCATTGCCGTCAAAGACCTGTTGGCTTTCCGCGTAGATCGCGTTGGCCCGTCCGGTTTCGCCCAGCACGCCCAGGGCGGTGATGAGCCGCGCCCATTCCGATGGCGTACCGCCTTCGCTGGCCAGACGTTCCGACAGGCCCTCGACCATGGTGCGGATCATCTCCATCCGCTCCTCGGGGCTCATCTCGGCGGCGGCATCCATATCCTCGGCGGAGGGGCCAGCCAGGGGCGCGACCTCGGCAAGCCGGTAATCGATGCCGGCGCGGAAGGCGAGTTCCTCGATCTGGCCACGAATGGCGGGCAGCCAGGGCGCGTCGGGTGTGGACTCCTCCATCAGCGGTTTCCAGATACGGAACGCCATGTCGGGGCGCCCGGTCTGGGCATGCATCAGCCCGATGTAATAGCGCGCCGGCCCGTTGTGCGGATCGCGCTTCAGGGTTTCGTTCAGCGCCGCCTCGGCCTCGGGCGAGACATAGCCGTTGGTGGCGATCACCATCAGGTCGGCCCAGGTGACATAGTCGGTGGCGGTGGCATCCGTGCCGCGCAACTCGATCAGCCGCGCCTGTGCCTTGTGGGCGGCGGTGAAATTGCCAAGGGCGGCCTCGTTGTTGGCCAGCAACTCAAAGCCGCGCGGATCGTCGGGGCGGTCCGCCACGGTCGTGCGCAATTGCTCCACCAGCTTGACGAATTGCGGATCGCGTTCGGGCAGGCCGGTGAGCGGCTCGGTCCTTGCCTCGGCCTCGGACTGGCTGGGCCGGGTTTCGCGCAGCGTGCGCGCGTTTTCGATGCGGGTCTTCAACGGCAGGTCGCCAAAGCCGGGCGCGCCCAGCTTCAGGTAGGCCGCAAAGCTGCCACCGCCCAGCACGATGCCCAACACGGCGATCAGGCCCAGGGTCGCCCCGCGCGGGGCCGATCCCGGTGCAACGCGGGCCGACCGCGCCTTGTCGGCTTCCAGGATGCGGCGCTTGACCTCGGTCCGTGTGCGCTCGGCCACCTCTTCGGTGATCACGCCACGGGCAAGGTCGCGCTCCACGCCCTTCAGCTGGTCGCGGTAGACGGCGATATCGTATTCGGCCCGGTCAGGGGCGGCTTGCGGGCGGCGCAGCAGCGCCAGGGCCAGAAGCACCGCAGAGGCCAGCGCCAGGGCCGAAGTCAGGATCCAGAACATCATGACCGGGACATAGGCGCTTTTTTGTCCGGGAAAAAGGCGTCAAACGCGGCTGTACTGGCGGGGGCCCGCGCTTTGTGCCGCATGTCGCTTATCACAGGGCGATTGCCGCCTATCGTCTTGGCATGGTCCCGCGTTCACGCCATGCTGTGGCCAAACTGCAAGAGGTTCGCCCGTGCCGCCCAAACGCCGCTATTCCGCCTTTGCCATCGCCCGCGAAACCCTGCGCCAGCACGCGGGCTGGGACAGGGCCTGGGCCGACCGCCCGATGAAGCCGCGATACGATGTGATCATCGTCGGCGCCGGGGGGCACGGGCTGGCCACGGCCTATTACCTTGGCAAGAACTTCGGCATCACCAATGTGGCGATCCTGGAAAAGGGCTGGCTGGGCGGCGGCAACACCGGGCGCAACACGACGATCATCCGGTCGAACTATCTTCAGGATCCCTCGGCCGCGATCTATGAAAAGGCGCGCAGCCTCTATGAAACACTCAGTCAGGAATTGAACTACAACATCATGTTCAGCCCGCGCGGCGTGATGATGCTGGCCCAGACCGAACACGAAAAACGCGGCTACCTGCGCACTGCACATGCCAATGCCCTGCAAGGCGTGCAGACCGAATTCATTGGCCCCGACCGCGTCATGGAGCTGTGCCCGATCATCAACATCGACGGGCCGCGCTACCCGGTGCTGGGCGCGCTCTGGCAGGCACGTGGCGGCACCGCGCGGCACGATGCGGTGGCCTGGGGGTATGCGCGGGCCTGTTCCGACATGGGCATGGACATCATCCAGAAGTGCGAAGTCACCGGCGTGCGCAGCGCAGGCGGCAAGGTGACGGGTCTGGAAACCTCGCGCGGCCCGGTCGATTGCGACAAGCTGGGTCTGGTGGTGGCCGGACATTCGGGCCATCTGGCCGAGATGGCCGGCTTCCGCCTGCCCATCGAATCGGTGTCGCTGCAAGCGTTGGTGTCCGAACCGATCAAGCCCTGCATGGATGTGGTGGTCATGGCCAACACCGTGCACGGCTACATGAGCCAGTCCGACAAGGGCGAGATGGTCATCGGCGGCGGCGCCGACGGCTACAACAACTACACCCAGCGGGGCAGCTTCCACCATATCGAGGAAACCGTCCGTGCTCTGGTCGAAACCTTCCCGATGATCTCGCGCCTGAAGATGCTGCGCCAATGGGGCGGCATCGTGGACATGACCGGCGACCGCTCGCCGATCCTTTCGACCACGCCGCTGGGCAACTGCTTCATCAACTGCGGCTGGGGCACCGGCGGCTTCAAGGCCATCCCAGGCTCGGGCTGGGCCATGGCGGAACTGATGGCCAGGGGCACACCGGGCGCGCTGGCCGCTGAATTCGGCCTGAACCGCTTCCGTGAAGGCCGCTTCATCGATGAAAGCGTGGCGGCGGGGGTGGCGCACTGATGCCCTTTGACGAATCCCTCGCCAACGCCATGCGCGACGATCTCGGCATCGGTCCCGGCATGGCCGAGAAGAAGATGTTCGGCGGCTTGTGCTTCCTGCTCAACGGCAACATGGTCTGTGGCGTCCACAAGGGCGGGCTGATGTACCGCGTGGGCAAGACCGCCGAAGCCGACGCGCTGGTCTTTCAGGGCGTCCGCCCGCTCAGCTTCACCGGCCGCCGCATGGGCGGCATTGTCGAGGCCGACGCCGATCTGCCCGACAGCACCCGCGCGGCCCTGACCACCATGGCGCTGGCCCATGCCGCCAGCCTGCCCGCCAAATAGCCCCGCCATGATGCGCTTCTTTCACCCGACCGATCCCGGCCAGCCCAAGGCTTTCCCATGCTGACGCTCACCTGCCCTTATTGCGGCCTGCAAGCCGATGAAACCGAACTTCATGGCGGCGGCGAGGCGCATCTGACCCGCTTCGGCCCCGACAGCAGCGACGACGATTTCGAGGCTTATCTCTTCCTGCGTCAGAACCCGCGCGGCGTTCATGCCGAACGCTGGCGCCATGTCTACGGCTGCGGGAAATGGTTCCACGCCCTGCGCGACACGACCACGCTGCAGGTCTTCGGAACCTATCCGGCCCAGACCCTGATCCCGCCCGCCGACCTGCTGAAAGCCGCCGGGGTGGAGCCTGCTGCATGACCTTTTTTCTTGTCAGAAATACTCAATCCAACCTCACTACCGGCGCGGAGGCCTGATCCATGAGCACCCGTCTTGCCTCCGGCGGCCGCCTGATCGACCGCACGCGCACCAGCCCGTTCACCTTTAACGGCCACGCCATGACCGGGTTTGCGGGCGATACGCTGGCCTCGGCCCTTCTGGCCAACGACCAGATGCTGGTGGGCCGCTCGTTCAAGTACCATCGCCCGCGCGGCATTGTCGCCTCGGGTCCGGAAGAGCCCAACGCCCTGGTCGGCCTGGGCAAGGGCCGGTTTTTCGAGCCCAACCAGCGTACCACCACGACCCCCTTGCAGGACGAGGCCACGCTGACCAGCCAGAACCACTGGCCGTCGCTGGAGGCAGACATCGGGGCGCTGAACCAGATCCTCGCGCCGGGCCTGACCGCCGGCTTCTATTACAAGACTTTCATCCATCCGCGCCCCTTCTGGAAGCATGTGTTCGAACCCTTCATCCGGCAGTCCGCCGGTCTGGGGAAGGCCCCCACCGAGAAGGACGGCGACGTCTACGAACATCTCTACGCCCATTGCGATCTGCTGATCGTCGGCGGTGGCGTGGCCGGTCTGCAGGCTGCGCTGGCGGCGGGCATTTCCGGCGCGCGGGTTCTGCTGATCGAACAGACCGGACATTGGGGCGGGCGCGTGCCGGTCGATGGTGCGCAGATCGACGGTCAAACGGCGGACGACTGGATCACCGCCACGGTCGCAGAACTGGAAAGCCTGTCCAATGTCACCCTGAAACGGCACACCCAAGGCTCGGGTGTCTATGACCATGGCTATGTGCTGGCCACCGAACTGCCGCCCGACCATGTGGCCGGCTCGGATAGCGCCCGCGCGCGCCTGTGGAAAATCCGTGCCAAACAGGTGTTGGTCGCCACCGGCGCCATCGAACGGCCGCTGAGTTTCGCCGGCAATGACATTCCCGGCGTGATGCTGGCCGGCGCCGTGCGCGACTATGTGGTCAACTGGGCGATCAGCCCCGGTGCCCGCACGGTCATCGTCACCAACAACGACGACGCCTATCGCACCGCGCTGACCCTGCTGGACGCGGGGCAGGAGGTGCCGGTCATCGTCGATGCACGGGAGGAAGCGCAAAGCGAACTGATCGATCAGTTGCGCGTCCGCGGCGTCCGCATCCTGACCGGCACAGCCATCGCCAAGGTCAAGGGCGGCAAGCGCGTCACTGGCGTGGCGCTCTGCGCCATGAACACCGGCGGCAGCGCAGTGACCGAGATCATCGACTGCGAGGCCGTGGCCATGTCCGGCGGCTGGTCGCCCGCCGTGCATCTGTTTTCCCATTGCGGCGGCAAGCTTTATTGGGACGATGCGCGTGCGATGTTCCGCCCGGATCCCGCCCGGCTGCCCACCGGTCATGATGGCCAGCCCTTCGTGCGCACTGCCGGGGCGGCCAACGGGCATTTCGACACCGGGGCGATCCTGCACGATGCGGTTGCAGCCACGCAAGCGGCGCTGAAGCTGGAAACTGCCCCCATCGCGCCGTCGCAGGCCCAGGACCCCGCCGAAGGACCGATTGCCCCGATCTGGGTCATGCCGGCGCAGGCGCGCTATGAACTGCGGTCGAAAATGTGGCTGGACTTCCAGAACGACGTGAAGGTCTCGGACGTGCAGCTGGCCGCCCGCGAAGGCTATGAAAGCGTCGAGCATACCAAGCGTTACACCACGCTCGGCATGGCCACGGATCAAGGCAAGTTGAGCAATATCAACGGGCTGGCAGTCTTATCTCAAGCACTGGACAAGCCGATCCCCGAGGTCGGCACCACCACCTTCCGCCCGCCCTATACGCCGGTGCCCATGGGCGCCATTACCGGTGAGGCCCGTGACGCCGCCTTCCAGCCCCTGCGCCGCACGCCGATACACGCCTGGCACGGTACCCACGGTGCCCATTGGGAGCCTGTCGGCCATTGGCGCCGCCCGTACTGCTATCTGCGCGACGGAGAATCCATCGACGAGGCGGTGCATCGCGAGGTGAAGAACACTCGCCAAGCGCTTGGTTTCCTTGATGCCTCGACCCTTGGCAAGATCATCGTCAAGGGGCCGGACGCGGGCCGTTTCCTCGACATGCTCTACACCAACATGATGAGCAATCTGAAACCGGGCAAATGCCGCTATGGGCTGATGTGTACGGAAAACGGCTTTCTCACCGATGACGGCGTGGTCGCGCGGATCGATGACGACACCTTTCTGTGTCACACCACCACCGGCGGTGCCGATCGCATCCATGCCCATATGGAAGACTGGTTGCAGTGCGAGTGGTGGGACTGGAAGGTCTATACCGCCAATGTGACCGAGCAATACGCGCAGATCGCCGTGGTCGGCCCCAATGCCCGCAAGCTGCTGGAAAAACTGGGCGGCATGGATGTCTCGAACGCGGCGCTGCCCTTCATGGGCTGGATCGACGGCACCCTGGGCGGTTTTGCGGTGCGCATCTATCGCATCTCCTTCTCGGGCGAGTTGTCCTTCGAGGTGCGCGTGGCGGCGAACCAGGGCCGCGCCCTGTGGGATCGGATGATGGAACTGGGATTGCATCTGGGTGGCATGCCCTATGGCACCGAGGCGCTGCACATCATGCGCGCCGAAAAGGGCTTCATCATGATCGGGGACGAAACCGATGGCACCGTGATCCCGCAGGATCTGGGGCTGGGCTGGGCGATCTCGAAGAAAAAGGCCGACTACATGGGCAAGCGGGCGCAGCAGCGGGCGCATATGGTCGATCCCAACCGCTGGCAACTGGTCGGGTTGGAGACGCTGGACGGCACGGTGCTGCCCGACGGTGCCTATGCGGTAGGCGCGGGCGACAACGTCCATGGCCAGCGCAAGATGATCGGGCGCGTGACCTCGACCTACATGTCGCCGACCCTGGGCCGGGGCATTGCCATGGGGCTGGTCGAGCACGGGCCGGACCGGATGGGCGAGGTCATCCAGTTTGCCACCACCTCGGGCACCACCATCGACACCCGGATCGTCAGCCCGGTGTTCTATGACCCGGAAGGGGAGAAGCTGAATGCCTGATCTGCTGGAGACCCCCGAAACCACCGTCAAAGATCTGCCGCCGGGCGGAATGATCTTGGTGCGCGGCAGCCTTGCGGATGCGGGTTTTTCCGAGGCACTGACGTCCTGCGGGATCACCGTTCCCGACACCCGGCAGATCGCGCCCTGCGTGGCCGGGCAGGTGGGCTGGATGTCGCCCGATGAACTCTTGGTGTTTTGCGATGCATCCGCCAGCGCCGATCTGACTGCAAGGCTCGACACGGCGCTGGCCGGTCAACACACGCTGGTGCAACGGGTCGACGACATGCGCGCCCGGTTTCGCATCGCCGGGCCGGGCGCGCGGGTCGCGCTGGCCAAGCTTTGCCCGGTGGACATGGCCCGGATCGCGCCAGGGGAATTGCGCCGCACCCGTCTGGCCCAGATCCCGGCCGCGTTCTGGACCGAAAACGGCACCGATTTCGATCTGCTCTGTTTCCGGTCGGTGGCCACCTATGCCCGTGATGTGCTCACCCAGGCAGCGCGGCATACGCAAGGTATCGTCTTGCCCTGATGGGGCACGGAAAAACCTGCATGCGGGGTTGACCTTGGTCAGCCCCGTCCTTCATGAGTCCCGTGACAGCAACCACCACAACAGGGGTTTCCCATGGCTTTCAAGCTTCCTGACCTTCCCTATAAATACAACGCGCTCGAACCGCTCGGCATGTCGATGGAAACTCTGGAGTTCCATCACGACATGCACCACAAGGCCTATGTCGACAACGGCAGCAAGCTGATCGAAGGCACCGAGTGGGCAGACAAGTCGCTGGAAGACATCATCACCGGCACCTATCAGGCCGGCGCGGTTGCCCAGAACGGCATTTTCAACAACGCTTCGCAGCATTGGAACCACATCCAGTTCTGGGAAATGATGGGCCCGGACAAGGCCGGCATGCCCGGCAATCTGGAAAAGGCCATCACCGAGGCTTTCGGCTCGGTGGATGAGTTCAAATCGCAGTTCGCTGCCGCTGGCGCGGGCCAGTTCGGATCGGGCTGGTGCTGGCTGGTGCAGGACACCGATGGCAGCCTGAAGGTGACCAAGACCGAGAATGGCGTGAACCCGCTGTGCTTTGGCCAGACCGCACTGCTGGGCTGCGACGTGTGGGAGCATTCCTACTACATCGACTTCCGCAACAAGCGTCCCGCCTATCTGTCGAACTTCCTCGACAACCTGGTGAACTGGGAAAATGTCGCCTCGCGCCTGAGCTGAGCGCATATGGAAACGCCCGCCGGTGTGGCGGGCGTCGGAATGTCGAACGGGGTCCTGTGGGGCCCCGTTTTCGTGTCAGCTGTCCAGTGCCGCGATGATCTGGCCGAAGTCGTCGGCCTTCAGGGACGCGCCGCCCACCAGCGCGCCATCGACGTTCGGCACGGCAAAGATCTCGGCGGCGTTCGAAGGTTTGACCGAGCCGCCATAAAGCAGGCGGATGCCATCTGCCATGTCGGCGCCGAAACGCGCGGCAAGGCGGGCGCGCATGAAATCGTGCACCTCGGCGATCTGGTCCAGCGTCGGGGTCAGCCCGGTGCCGATGGCCCAGACCGGTTCATAGGCGACGACGATGGTCGCGGCGGTGGTGCTGTCGGGCAGGGAGCCGTCCATCTGCGTGCCGATGACGTCCAGCGTCTGGCCCGCTTCACGCTCGCCCAGGGTTTCGCCGATACAGACCACGGCGATCAGCCCTTCGGTAACGGCGGTGGTGGTCTTGATCCGCACGGTGGCATCGGTTTCGCCGTGATCCTGCCGCCGCTCGGAATGGCCGAGGATCACATGGCTGGCACCCGCATCCAGCAGCATCGGGGCCGAGACGTCGCCAGTATGCGCGCCGCTCACGGCACCGTGGCAATCCTGTCCACCAACGGCGATGGCGCTGCCACGGGCAGCCTCGGCCATGCGCGAGATCAGCGTGGCGGGCGGGCAGATCAGCACATCGCATCCGGGCGCCGGGTGGGCCAGGGCCAGGGCCGCGATTTCCGACAGTTCCGCGGAACCGCCATTCATTTTCCAGTTACCGGCTGCGAGTTTGCGAGGCATGGCTCTCCCTTTCAGATTATTGCGCGATTAGGGGAAAGCCGTGGACGAAACGCAAGGGTAGGCGGCCCGGAATCTTGCCGCAGCGCCACTAGCTGCCCGCGCCGAGGCTTTCGTCGAACTTGATCGACTCGCCGCAACCGCAGGCGTCCACCACGTTGGGATTGCGGAACTTGAAGCCCGATTCCAGCAGCGAGACCTCATAGTCGATCTCGGTGCCGAACAGGAACATCTGCGCCATCGGGGCGATCATCACCCGTGCGCCGTCCTGTTCCACCACCTCGTCATGCGGGTCGATCTCGGACACGTAATCCAGCGTGTATTCCATGCCCGCGCAGCCGCCCTTCTTGACCCCCAGGCGCAAGCCCGTGGTGCCGTCCTTGGCCATCAGTTTCCTGATCTGGCTGGCCGCCGTCGGGGTCAGCGAGACGGCCTGTTTTCCGGGGATGCCGAACATGGGTCGATCCTTGTGGTTGCCCATTAAACCTAAGGGCTGGATGTCGGATTCTCAAGATGTGCCGGGCAGCACGCTTACATGAACCCCAGTTCCAGTCGCGCCTCGTCCGACATCATGTCCATGCCCCAGGGCGGTTCCCATGTCAGTTCGACGTTGACCGTCTTGACGCCGGGCAGGGGCTCGATCGCCTCGGCCAGCCAGCCGGGCATTTCCCCTGCCACCGGGCAGCCGGGCGCGGTCAGGGTCATCAGGACCTCGACGTCGCCTTCGGTGCCGATCTCAATCGTGTAGACGAGGCCGAGATCATAGATGTTGACCGGAATCTCCGGGTCAAAGACCGTGCGACAGGCTTCGACCACCGTGTCGTACAGCGGGTGGTCGGTGGAAGAGGGCTTGATCAGCGGCGCGCCTTCCATGGGCGCCGCGCTTGTGTCCTGAGCTGACATGGTGATCCCTTACTATTTCACATGGGAATATATGTCGGCACGACGGGCGCGTCTAGGTGGCCTTGGGTTTTACCGCAGCACGGCGGCGGGCAGGCACCGGGCGGGCCTTCTTTTCGATGGCGTCATACAGCAACCCGGCGACGTTCTTGCCGCTGGATTTCTCGATGCCTTCCAGACCGGGGGAAGAGTTGACCTCAAGAACCTTCGGTCCGGTGGACGACCGCAGCAGGTCCACGCCCGACAGGTTCAGCCCGAAAGCCTTGGCGGCGCGCACGGCGGCGTCGCGTTCCTGCTTGGTGATGCGCACCGGGCTGGAGTTCCCGCCGCGATGCAGGTTGGACCGGAATTCGCCTTCGGCGGCCGAACGTTTCATGGCCGCCACCACCTTGCCCGCGATCACCAGGCAACGGATATCCTCGCCTGCCGCTTCCTTGACGAATTGCTGCACCAGGAAGCTGGCCTTCAAGCCACGAAAGGCGTCGATCACCGACTCGGCGGCCTTGCGGGTCTCGGCCAGCACCACGCCCTTGCCCTGCGTGCTTTCCAGCAACTTGACGATCAGCGGCGCGTTGCCGGCCAGCCCGATCAGGTTGCCGGTATCCTTGGGCGAGGCGGCAAAGGCCGTCGCCGGCATCCCGATCCGCTGCCGTGCCAGGATCTGATGCGCATGCAGCTTGTCGCGCGACGCGGTGATGCCGTCGGACGGGTTCACGCAATAGGTGCCGATGGTTTCGAACTGGCGCACCACGGCGGTGCCGTAAGAGGTGATCGAGGCGCCGATTCGTGGGATCACCGCGTCATAGCGGGGCAGGCGCGTGCCGTCGTAATAGACCTCGGGCGACAGCTGGTTGATCGCCATGTAGCAGCGGGTGGTGTCGATGACCTCGACCACATGGCCGCGCGATTCGCCTTCCTCGACCAGACGGCGGGTGGAATAATTGTGCGCCTCGCGGCTGAGCACGGCGATGCGCAGGCTGCGGCGCGGTGCATCCTGTTTGACGGCCACCGAATGATAGGACTCATAGCCCAGTTCGGGTTGGCAGAAGCTTTGCTGCGGTGTGACCAGCATGTCCTCGGCCAGCGCGGTGCGGCCCAGAAGCATCCGGTAGGCCATGTTGCCCCGGTCGGTCAGCGATACGTCGATGGGCCATTCGCGTTTGCCCATGCGGATTTTGGTGCGGATCACATAGCGCCATTCGGATTCGCCGTTCGACGAGGTGACCTCGCGCCGGTCCACCACCGGGGCCGAACAATGGATCAGCACGTCCTCGCGGTCCGGAATCGGATGGATGGTGAAGCGCACCTTGGGGCTGCTGGCGCTGCCGAAGGATTCGATGTCATAGGCATGCAGCGCCGAGGTCCGCGCGCCGGTATCAACCTTGACCTTCAGGGCGGGCAGTCCCAGTTGCGGCAGACTCACCCATTCCTCCCAGCCCAGTTGGAACGGTTCGGAGGCGGCGTTCGGAGTGTCCATGGTGGAAGAGCCCTTGTTGCGTCAGGTAGGTGTCGCCGGTGGCGCGCTGCGTGTATGGGCACGAAGTCGGTGCCAAGGCAACGGGTTCGTCGCGACTATGCCCCTTCTCGCGCAAGGTGCAAGAACTGTGGCCAAGCAGGGGCCCGTGCTGTACTGGCGCGGGCAAAGCCGATAGCGAAGATCCCATGACCAAAAGCTTCTCCTTCACCCTGAACGCCACCGACGGGAAGGCGCGCACCGGCGTCGTCGCCACGCCGCGCGGCGACATCCGCACCCCGGCCTTCATGCCGGTGGGCACCGCCGCCACCGTCAAGGCGATGATGCCCGAATCCGTGCGCGCCACCGGGGCCGATATCCTGCTGGGCAATACCTATCACCTGATGCTGCGCCCCACGGCGGAACGCATCGACCGTCTGGGCGGGTTGCACAAGTTCATGAACTGGGACCGGCCGATCCTGACCGACAGCGGCGGCTTTCAGGTGATGAGCCTGTCCGACCTGCGCAAGATGTCCGAAGAGGGCGTGCGTTTCAAATCCCACATCGACGGCTCGGAACACTGGCTGACCCCGGAACGGTCGATGGAAATCCAGAAGCTGCTGGGCTCCGACATCGTGATGTGCTTCGACGAATGCCCGGCGCTGCCCGCCGACCGCGACCGCATCGCCAGTTCGATGCGCCTGTCGATGCGGTGGGCGGACCGCTCGCGCGCGGCCTTCGGGGATCGCCCCGGCCATGCGTTGTTCGGCATCCAGCAGGGCGGGCTTGAGCAGGACCTGCGCGGCGAAAGCGCCGAGGCGCTGCGGGCCATCGGATTCGAGGGCTACGCCGTGGGCGGTCTGGCGGTGGGCGAGGGGCAGCAGGCCATGTTCGGTGTTCTGGACTATGCTCCCGACATGCTGCCCGCCGACAAGCCGCGCTACCTGATGGGGGTGGGCAAGCCCGATGATATCGTTGGTGCAGTGGCGCGCGGCATCGACATGTTCGACTGTGTGCTGCCGTCGCGCTCGGGCCGCACGGGTCAGGTGTTCACCCGGCACGGGGTGGTCAACATCAAGAACGCCCGCCACCAGGACGATCCGCGCCCGCTGGACGAGGCCTGCGGCTGCCCGGCCTGCCGCAACTATTCCCGCGCGTACCTGCACCACGTGTTCCGCAGTCAGGAGATCATCAGCTCGATGCTGCTGACATGGCACAACCTGCACTATTACCAGGAGTTGATGCAGGGCATCCGAGACGCCATTGCCGAAGGCCGTTTCGCCGCCTTCCAGGACGCCTTTCATGCGCAGCGCGCCGAAGGGGACATCCCGCGCCTGTAGACAAGGCCGCCGGCGGTGGTGCCGTGAAACAGCTTCCCTTCGCCGGTCCGGTCTGGGAAGCTTGCACAACCCAAGATGGAGTTCACCGTGAAGCTGACCCCGATCCTGACCGCCGCAGTGATGTGCTGTGCCCTGCCACTGGCGGCTGAAGAGGCCCCGTTGGAGCTGATCGAATCCGACTGGTCCGTGTCCTGCGACGACCGGGGCTGCGTGATTTCGCGCTCGATGATGGAACCGACCGTCAACAGCCGCTTTGCCACCTTGACCTTTGCCATCGCGGCCGAGGCCAGCTTTGCCCAGATGGCGCTGTTCGTGCCGCTGGGCACGGCGGTGCAGCAACCGCTGACCCTGATGGCGGGACCGATCCAGCGCGACTATGCCTTCACCACCTGCCTTGCCGAAGGCTGCGTGGTGCTGGACCGGGTGGCGATGGATGATCTGCAGAACATGTCGATCCTGCCGGCCCTGGACATCCGGTTCTTCGCCGCCGAGGCGGACTCCCCGGTCAGGACCAGCATCCCGCTGACCGGACTTTCCGCCGCTCTGGACCAGGTTGCCGAAGCATTGAGCGACTGAACGCGGCTTGTGCATCGTATTTCCGCACAGCGGGGCGGGTTGTCGCCGGATCGCCTTGCCCTTGCCGGAAATGCGGGCCACAGTCACGTTCAAGTCAGAACCCACGAGTTGACAGACGGTCGCAGGAACCCCACCTAAACCGTCTGATCGGAGAGGTTTCGGTTGCCGTTTCGGGGCCGGGGCCTGCTGCCACTAAGGATATGTCATGGAAAACCAACTCAGCCCGTCTTATCCCGTCCTGCCGCTGCGCGACATCGTTGTCTTCCCGCACATGATCGTCCCGCTGTTCGTCGGGCGCGAGAAGTCGGTCAAGGCGCTGGAAGAAGTGATGGCGGATGACAAGCAGATCCTGCTGTCCAGCCAGATCGACGCCAGCGTGGACGAGCCGACCTCGGACGGCATCTATACCATCGGCGTGCTGGCCAATGTGCTGCAACTGCTCAAGCTGCCCGATGGCACCGTCAAGGTGCTGGTCGAAGGCCGCTCGCGCGTCGAGATCGTCGAATATCTGGACAACGAGGATTTCTTCGAAGCCCGCGTCATGCCGCTGGAGGAATCGCTGGGCGAGGAGGCCGCCGTCGAGGCGCTGGTCCGTTCGGTGGGCGAGGAATTCGAACGCTACGCCAAGATCCGCAAGAACATCCCCGACGAGGCGCTGGCCGCCGTGTCGGAAACCCGCGAGCCGGGCAAGCTGGTCGATCTGGTCTCGGGTCACCTCGGCATCGAGGTCGAGCAGAAGCAGGAACTGCTGGAGACGCTGGAAATCGCCTCGCGTCTGGAAAAAGTGTATGGCCACATCCAGGGCGAAATGTCGGTGCTTCAGGTCGAGAAGCAGATCAAGTCCCGCGTCAAGACCCAGATGGAGCGCACGCAGCGCGAGTATTATCTGAATGAGCAGATGAAGGCCATTCAGAAGGAACTGGGCGACGGCGAGGATGGCAGCAACGAGATTGCCGAACTGGAAGAAAAGATCGCCGCGACCGATCTGTCCAAGGAAGCCCGCGAAAAGGCCGAAGGCGAGATCAAGAAGCTCAAGCAGATGAGCCCGATGTCGGCCGAAGCCACCGTCGTGCGCAACTATCTGGACTGGATGCTGGCAATCCCCTGGGGCACCAAGAGCCGGGTCAAGAAGGATCTCAATCGCGCCCAGGCCGTTCTGGACGACGATCATTATGGTCTTGAGAAGGTCAAGGAACGCATCGTCGAATACCTGGCGGTGCAGCAGCGCTCGAAAAAGCTCAAGGGGCCGATCCTGTGCCTTGTGGGCCCTCCGGGCGTGGGCAAGACCTCGCTGGGCAAATCGGTCGCCAAGGCCACGGGGCGCGAGTTCATCCGCATCTCGCTGGGCGGGGTGCGCGACGAATCCGAGATCCGCGGTCACCGCCGGACCTATATCGGCTCGATGCCCGGCAAGATCATCCAGGCGCTGAAGAAAGCCAAGACCACGAACCCGCTCATCCTGCTCGACGAGATCGACAAGATGGGGCAAGACTTCCGTGGCGACCCGGCCTCGGCGATGCTGGAGGTGCTGGACCCTGAACAGAACAGCACCTTCTCGGACCATTACCTTGAGGTCGAATACGACCTGTCGAACGTGATGTTCCTGACCACGGCGAACACCTACAACATGCCGGGTCCGCTGCTGGACCGGATGGAGATCATTCCGCTGGCCGGCTACACCGAGGATGAAAAGCGCGAGATCGCGCGTCAGCACCTGATCGCCAAGCAGATCAAGAACCACGGCCTGCGCAAGGGCGAGTTCGAGATTTCCGACGCGGCCCTGACCGAGATCATCCGCACCTACACCCGCGAAGCCGGGGTGCGGAACCTTGAACGCGAGATCGCCAAGCTGGCCCGCAAGGCGGTGACCCAGATCGTGCGCAAGCAGACCGACAAGGTCGAGGTGACGCCGGAGTCGCTGGAAGACATGCTGGGCGTGAAACGCTTCCGCTATGGTCTGGCCGAGCAGGAAAACCAGGTCGGTGTGGTGACCGGGCTGGCCTGGACCAGCGTCGGCGGCGATCTGCTGTCCATCGAGGCGCTGCGCCTGCCGGGCAAGGGCCGGATGAAGACCACCGGCAAGCTGGGCGACGTGATGAAGGAATCCATCGACGCGGCCTCCAGCTTCGTGCGCTCCATCGCGCCCGAGATCGGGGTGAAACCGCCCAAGTTCGACAAGATCGACATCCACGTCCATGTGCCGGAAGGGGCGACGCCCAAGGACGGCCCGTCGGCGGGGGTGGCCATGGTGACCTCGATCGTGTCGGTGCTGACCCAGATCCCGGTGCGCAAGGACATCGCCATGACCGGCGAGGTTACCCTGCGCGGCAATGTTCTGGCCATTGGCGGGTTGAAGGAGAAGCTTCTGGCGGCCCTGCGCGGCGGCATCACCACGGTGCTGATCCCAGAAGAAAACGCCAAGGATCTGACCGAGATCCCCGACAACGTGAAGGAAGGGCTGGACATCATCCCCGTCAGCCATGTGCGCGACGTGCTGAAGATGGCGCTGGTGGATACGCCCGAGCCCATCGAATGGGATGAGGAAGCCGAAGAGGCCGCGGCCAAATCGGCGCTGGAACGTGGGGGCGACACCGTCGCGGCGCGCGCCCACTAACTGGAGTTCATCCGACCCAAGGCATCGGCCCGCATGGCAATCCCATGCGGGCCTTTTTCTTGGTCCGACCCAGGCAGTTCCTGAACCGCCAGACGCGCGAAAAACCCGGAAATTTGGTCTTGCACCTTGTGTCGGGCAGGGCTACACACCGCGCCACGGGTGATTAGCTCAGTGGTAGAGCGCTTCGTTCACATCGAAGATGTCAGGAGTTCAAATCTCTTATCACCCACCATTTCCCCCTGTCTGATACGGGCGGAAGACCCAAAGCGCGCTGTCGCGCCGCGACCCTTGCGTGGGTGATTAGCTCAGTTGGTAGAGCGCTTCGTTTACACCGAAGATGTCGGGAGTTCGAGTCTCTCATCACCCACCACGCAAGCCCTGCGTCTGCGGTTGGATACATGCTGTCTTCAGCATCTCGCGCCGCGCTCATGGGCATCAGCCCCCAGCCGAACCGGATCGGCCCGACCGGGGGCAGGATGAAGAATGCCGTTCAACTCCCTGTCGCGATGGCCGAAAACCTTGACAAGGCGGCCTGCATTCTCTGGATGGCGGCATTGTCGGCGGCAATGCCATGCGACGGCGCAACGGCGGTGGGATCGTCATAGGTTGCCCATGTCTGTCCGCTGGCATCTTCGAAAAACAGGATCCGCAAAGGCAGGTACAGCGCCATCGTCTGGCCTTCCTGCAGCGCGGTGGAGCCGATCTTGGGGCTGCCGAAAATCACCACCGTGGTGGGCCGCAGGGTTTCGCCCATCGTGGCGGCGCCCTGCGCGAAGTCTACCCTGGCAAACACCCGCGCGCCCGCGGCCTCGACCGCAGTAACAAGGCGGTCAACCGAGGTGGTCACATCGGCGTTGCTGGTGATGTTGATGCGCTCGGCCAGGGCCGGGGTGGCCGACAGGCCGATGACGGCGGCGGCAAGAGTTTTCAGGCGGGTCATGAGGGGTCTCCTTCCATGTGGTTGATGAAACAGGTTTGCCTTGTCCGCGCCCTTCGTGCTGGAGTGTGCCAAGGGCATTTCTGGAGGATTTCGGGAGGATCCGGCGCATGGCGCAGCACATCGGGCGGATCTGGCGGTTTGGTCCCTTCACCTTCGATACCGCGCGGGCAGAACTGACCCGCGACGGGGCGGCGGTGGAGATCGAGCCGCAAAGCCTGCGCCTTCTGGATCATCTGATCCGCAACCGCGACCGTGTGGTCAGTCGCGACGATCTGATAGACGCGCTGTGGCAGGGCCGGGCGGTGTCGGATTGGGCGGTGTCGGCGGCGGTCAAGGCGCTGCGCAGGTCACTGGGCGATACCGTTGTCCCCCGTCTGTATGTGCGCACGGTGCATTCACGCGGGTTTCGTTTCGTAGCCGAGGTGGAGGGTGAATTGTTGCCAGACGCCCAGGCGCGTGAGGGTCCGACAATTCTGGTGCGGATGTTTCGTTGCCCGCAGGCAGAAGAAGCCTACTTGGCCGACGGGTTGACCGAGGATCTGATCACCGATCTGTCGCGGCATCCGGCGCTGACCGTCCTGTCCTATCACACCAGCCGCGCACTGGGGCAAGAGGCGGTGCCGGCCAATCTGGGCGTATCGCGCGTGATCGGTGGCAGCCTGCGGCCCGTTGGAGCGCGGTACCGAATTACCCTGACCATCGAGGATACCAACGATGGCCGCCAGATCTGGGCCGAACGGTTTGACGTCGACCGGGCACGGCTTCTGTCGGCGCAGGACCAGATCTGCAACCGGCTGACAGGGGTGCTGATGCCCGGAGGTGCAGCGGTGGACAAAGCCTCGCACACGGCGCGTCCCTTCGAAGCCTATGACCACTATCTGCAAGGGCGCTATGCCTACTATCGTTACGATCCGGCGGGATTTGCCGACGCCCTGGCACATTTCGAGGCGGCCGCGCGCTGTGATCCGGGCTATGCCGAGGCCTATGCCCAGCAGGCCTATTGCCGAACCTCGCTGTTCGTCTTCGCGCGTCCGGATGGCGATGCGACGCTGGATCCGGCCGAGGCGCTGGCGCGCAAGGCGATTGCGCTGGATGCAGGCTCGGCGCTGGCGCATGCCCGATTGGGCTGGGTGCTGGGATTTCGGGATCGGCCCGACGCCGCAATCGCGGCCTTCGAGCAGGCCTTGGCCCTGTCCCCCGACAACGCCGAAGCGCTGGTGGCCTATGGCGAGACCCTGAACCGGCTGGGCCGCCCGGCACAGGCGCAACCGCTGCTGGAGGCCGCCATGGCGGGCGAGAGCTTTTGCCCGCCAAGCTGGGAATTTCCCCGTGGCCACAGTCTGGTGCTGCTGGGGGCACAAGAGGAGGCTGTTGTCAGGTTCCGAGCGGTGCTGGCGCGGGTGCCGGGCTTTGTTCCGGCGCGGGTGCAAATGATCCGGGCGCTGGTGGAACTGGGCCAGACGGAGGCGGCTTCGGGCGAGGTGGCGCATCTGCGCCGGCTGGCCCCGCGATATGGTCTGGTACAGGCTGCGCGCATGTTTCCCTATCCTGACCTGCAGGAGCGCGACCGCCTGCAAACGGCGCTGTCAGATGCTGGGATGACCTAGGCCGTGGGCCCCCAGCGCGTGATCTCGATTTCCTGAAACAAGCGTTGGATTGGCGCTTGACGGTCTGCGAAGTGGACCATAAACAGACACTCCATCGCGCGGTTGTAGCTCAGTTGGTTAGAGTACCGGCCTGTCACGCCGGGGGTCGCGGGTTCGAGTCCCGTCAACCGCGCCATGGCTTTCCCTCTCTTCGTGATCAGAGATTCCCTGCCTCGGGCGGGGTGTGTTCCGTGACTTTGGATCATTGTGAAAACCCGTGTTCTGCGGAGGGTCCCGGGCGCGATGCAGCGCCTTTCCCGCTGCCCGGATTTTTTGATTGCGGCGCGTGGAAACTGCTTGACGGCTCTGCCGTGGAGACTTAGACACCGCCCACGCCTAGGGACACAGCGTCCCGAACGCGAAAAGCGCGGTTGTAGCTCAGTTGGTTAGAGTACCGGCCTGTCACGCCGGGGGTCGCGGGTTCGAGTCCCGTCAACCGCGCCACTTTCTTTCCCTCATGAATTGATACAGACAATCCTGCCTTGGGCAGATATCTGTCTGCACCCATGAACCATGGGGGCGGCCCCGCAGGACGCGGGGCCGGGGGATGGGATCAGCCGTTCAGCCGGTCAAGGATACGAGCCCAGCTGCGGATGCCCTTGTGAAAGCTCTCCACATCGTATTTCTCATTCGGGGAGTGGATCTGGTCGTCATCCTTGGCGAAGCCGATCAGCATCGAATCCATCCCCAGCAGCGTCTTGAAGTAGCCCGCGATCGGGATTGAGCCGCCGCAACCGACGAAGGCCGCCGCATCGGGCCATTCATCGCTGAGGGCTGCGCGGGCCTGCTCGAAAGCCGGATGGTCGGTGGACATCTGGCTGGCGGGCGAGGCACCATGCGGGGCGAAGTCCACCGTGCAATCCTCCGGCAGGCGCGCCGTCACGAAGTCGTGGAAGGCCGCGCGGATGCGGTCGGGATCCTGCTGGCCCACAAGGCGGAACGACACCTTGGCCGAGGCCTTGGACGGCAGCACCGTCTTGAACCCGGCGCCGGTATAGCCCGACCACATGCCGTTGATCTCGCAGGTCGGTTCCGACCAGATCATCTCGACCGGCATCTTGCCGGTCTCGCCCGCAGGCACCGACAGGCCGACGCCCCCCAGGAAGGCGGCATGGTCGAAGTCCAGGCCCTCCCACTGCGCGCGCAGATCGTCGGGCAGGGGCGGCACCCCGTCATAGAAGCCCGGCAGGGTGATGCGCCCGGTGTCATCGTGCAGATCGGCCAGGATGCGCGTCAGCACCCGCGCGGGGTTGATGGCGATGCCGCCGAACATGCCCGAATGCAGATCCTTGTCGGGACCGGTGATGGTGATCTCTTCGCCTACCAGCCCGCGCAATTGGGTGACGATGGCCGGCACGCGGTCCGCGAACAGACCGGTGTCGCAAATCAGGGCGATGTCGGCAGTCAGTTCCGGCGCGTTTGCTTCCATGAAGGGCACCAGCGAGGGCGAGCCGCTTTCCTCTTCGCCCTCGAAGAAGATGGTGATCGGGCCGGGCAGGGTGCCATGCACCGCTTTCCAGGCCCGGCAGGCTTCGACAAAGGTCATCAGTTGGCCCTTGTCATCCGAGGCACCGCGGGCGCGGATCACCGGGCCGGTCGCGGTCTGTTCGATGCGCGGCTCGAACGGCGGGCGGTCCCACAACTCCAGCGGATCGACGGGCTGCACGTCATAATGGCCGTAGAACAGCACATGCGGACCAGCGCCGTCGGATTTGGCCACCACCATCGGGTGACCGGGTGTCGGGCGCTTTTCCGCCTGAAAGCCCAGTCCGGCCAGATCCGCCACCAGCCAGTCGGCGGCGGCATCGCAATCGTCCTTGTGGGCGGGATCGGTCGAGATGGACTGGATCTTCAGCAGGTCGGTCAGACGGTTCAGCGCAGCATCCAGGTTCGTGTCGATATGGTCGAGAACGGAAGCGAGGGTCATGGGGACTCCATTGATTGACGCGCGCCACCCTATCACCGGGGATCGGCGCGTCCAGATCAGCTGCCGCTTGCCGTAAAACGGAGTTTGACTTACATCAAAACGCGCCGGGACAGTATGCGCCATTAAGACTATTGCGTGGGGCAGCTATTCTGTGACACGCATATAAAAAACGCGATAGCCCGCCTGCGGGCCCGGACAGAACATGTCCACCATGTTGGAGGAAGACACGTTGGATTACTCTGCCAAGATCGATGCGGCGATCCAGAAATTGCACGACGAGGGACGCTACCGGACCTTCATCGACATCGAACGCCGCAACGGTCATTTCCCTCACGCGGTCTGGACTCGCCCCGATGGCACCCAGCAGGACATCACCGTGTGGTGTGGCAATGACTATCTTGGCATGGGCCAGCATCCGGCGGTTCTGGCCGCCATGCACGAGGCGGTGGACGCCACCGGCGCAGGGTCGGGCGGTACGCGCAACATCTCGGGCACCACGGTCTATCATCGCCGTCTTGAAGCCGAACTGGCCGATCTGCACCGCAAGGAAGCCGCGCTGGTGTTTACCTCGGCCTATATCGCCAACGAAGCAACGCTTTCGACCCTGCCCAAGCTGTTCCCCGGCCTGATCATCGTTTCGGACGAGTTGAACCACGCCTCGATGATCGAAGGCATCAAGCACGGCCGGTGCGAGAAGAAGATCTTCCGGCACAACGACGTGGCGCATCTGCGCGAGATCCTCGAGGGGCTCGATCTCTCGGCGCCCAAGCTCATCGCCTTCGAGTCCGTCTACTCGATGGACGGCGATTTCGGTCCGATCCGCGAGATCTGCGACCTGGCCGATGAATTCAACGCCCTGACCTATCTGGACGAGGTGCACGCCGTCGGCCTGTACGGGCCGCGCGGCGCCGGTGTGGCCGAACGCGACGGGCTGGCCGATCGGATCGACATCATCAACGGCACGCTGGGCAAGGCCTATGGCGTCATGGGCGGATATATTTCCGCCTCGGCCCGGATGGTGGATGCGATCCGCTCCTATGCGCCCGGTTTCATCTTCACCACCTCGATCCCGCCAGCCATCGCCGCCGGGGCCGCCGCGTCGATCCGCTTCCTGAAAGAGGATCAGAGCCTGCGTGCCCGGCATCAGACGCAAGCCCATATCCTGAAGACCCGTCTTAAAGGTATCGGCCTGCCGCTGATTGACTTCGGCTCGCACATCGTGCCCGTTCCGGTTGGCAACCCCGTGAAATGCAAGATGATTTCGGATCGCCTGTTGCAGGACGACGGCATCTACGTGCAGCCGATCAACTTCCCCACCGTGCCGCGCGGCACCGAGCGTCTGCGGTTCACCCCGTCGCCGGTGCACGGGCCCGACGATCTGGATCGGCTGGTCAGGGCGCTCGACAAACTGTGGTCGCATTGTGCACTGAGCCGCGAGTCGCTCTCGGCCTGATTTCACCCCTCCAGCCCTGAAACGGCCCCGGTGTGACCGACAGGTCCTGCCGGGATCCTTTATGTCTCGTTAAGTCACAGATGGGATGGTGCGTGCGCTTATCAGCGCATTGTGCTACGACTTTGGCAGCAAACCTTGCGCATCGAATCGCGGGGATGCGACGGGGATACGGGCAGGGCAGACAGGATTATTCCATGACGGGGCGTAGTCACGAACCCGGACAGACCGAGAACGTCAAGCTGAAGAGCTTCGACGATTTCGAACTGACCTTGGGCGACATCATGCGCGGAGAACGGGCCACGCTGGGCAAGTCCCTGCTGGACGTTCAGCGTGATATCAAGATCAAGGCGGAATACATCGCCGGGATCGAGGATACCGATCTGTCCGTCTTCGAAACGCCGGGCTTCATCAACGGATATGTCCGCGCCTACGCGCGCTACCTGGGTATGAATGCCGATTGGGTCTACCAGCGCTTCTGCGAGGAAAGCGGGTTTTCCCATGTGGCGGGGCTTGAGGCGCAGGTCTATACCAAGACAGCCCGCGGGGGCACGCGTCCGGCGCGGCGCAAGACCTCCAGCGTGGGCGACGACGTGTTGTCGCGCAGCCCGATCAGTTCCGCGCCGACCCACGGCCCTTTCCACGGTTTGCAGGCCAGCGCCATCGGCTCGCTGGCCGTGCTGTGCCTGCTGGTGGCGGGTCTGGGCTATGGCGGCTGGTCGCTTCTACAGGAAATCCAGCGTGTTACCCTGACCCCGGTCGAAACGCCGCTGACCGTGGCGCTGTCGCCCACCGAAGCGGTCGAAGGCGTGGGGCTGGCCATCGACAATGCCGCGCCCACTCCGGCTGCGCTGGAGCGTCTGTATCGCCCCAAGGCGCTGGACACCCCGGTACTGGTGCCGCGGGACGGTCCCATCGCCATGCTCGACCCGGATGCCCAGGGCGTCTATGCGCCGAAGTTCGAAAGCCCGCTGCTGGTGGCCGCATTCCCCGAGGTCGCGCCCGAGGTGGATGCGATTGCCGAACCGGAAGTTCAGGTCGTGGCGCAGGCCGCACCGGAACTGGTGCTGTTTGCCCGCCGCCCGGCCTGGGTGCGGGTCCGCGCCGCCGATGGCAGCGTGCTGCTGGAAAAGATCATGGAGCAGGGGGAGCGTTTCGTCCTGCCCGCCACCGAAGAACCGCCGACCCTTCGGGCCGGCAATTCCGGCTCGGTGTACTTCGCGGTCAACGGTGAAACGCTGGGTCCGGCCGGACCCGGCACCTCGGTGGCCAAGAACGTGGTGCTGTCGGCCGAGGCGCTGAGCACCTCTTACCAGGTCGCCGATCTGAAGGCGGACCCGGAACTCGCGCGCCTGGCCGAACTTGTGATCGTGCCCGAAGCCAGCCCCATCGAGTAGGTCACGCCGACCACGGTTGCAGCGTCGGCACCACGGGGCTATCTGTCACGCAACCGGATCGCAGCAACGGACGCCCCCCATGTCGCACAATCCCATCCGCCCCTGGCGCAACATCGACCGGCGCAGGTCGCGCCAGATCCACGTGGGCAAGGTGCCGGTGGGCGGCGACGCGCCGATCAGCGTCCAGACCATGACCAACACCGACACGTCGGACGTGAAGGCCACGGTTGCCCAGGTGCTGGCCTGCGCCGAGGCCGGGGCGGACATCGTGCGCATCTCGACCCCGGATGAGGCCGCCACCCGCGCCCTGAAAGACATCGTGGCAGAAAGCCCGGTGCCCATCGTCGCCGACATCCATTTCCACTACAAGCGCGCCATCGAGGCCGCCGAGGCCGGGGCCGCCTGCCTGCGGATCAATCCCGGCAACATCGGCGACGCCACCCGCGTGCGCGAGGTTATCAAGGCTGCCCGCGACCACGGCTGCTCGATCCGCATCGGGGTCAATGCAGGCTCGCTGGAAAAGCACCTGCTGGAAAAATATGGCGAACCCTGTCCCGAGGCGATGGTGGAATCCGGGATGGAGCATATCCGCATCCTGCAAGACAACGACTTTCACGAATTCAAGATTTCGGTGAAAGCCTCGGACGTCTTCCTGGCCGCCGCCGCGTACCAGGGCATTGCCGAGGCGACTGACGCCCCGATACACCTGGGCATCACCGAAGCGGGCACCCTGAACGCGGGCACCGTCAAATCCTCGATCGGGCTGGGTAATCTGCTGTGGGCCGGGATCGGCGATACCCTGCGTGTCAGCCTGTCCGCCGACCCCGTGGAAGAGGTGCGCGTCGGTTTTGAGATCCTGAAGTCGCTGGGCCTTCGGCACCGGGGCGTCAACATCATCTCGTGCCCGTCCTGCGCACGGCAGGGGTTCGATGTCATCAAGACTGTCGAGATCCTGGAACAGCGGCTGGAGCACATCAAGACGCCCATGAGCCTGTCGATCATCGGCTGCGTGGTGAACGGGCCGGGCGAGGCACTGATGACGGACGTCGGCTTTACCGGCGGCGGTGCCGGGTCGGGTATGGTCTATCTGGCGGGCAAGCAAAGCCACAAGCTGTCCAACGACAAGATGATCGACCACATCGTCGAACAGGTCGAAGCGAAGGCTGCCGAGATCGACGCGGCGGCCGCCGCAACAGAGGCCGCCGCCGAATAGACTTGGGTCAGTCGGCGGTGCGCGCCTGCGCCACCAGGTCCCGCATCTGGGCCAGTGGAACATAGCCGCGCAACATATCGCCCTGAAGGATGAAGGTCGGCGTGCCCGAGATTTCCAGCTTCTGGGCCAGTTCGCGGTTGCCGCGCAGTTCTTCCACCACCTTGTCGTCGTTCATCGCCGCCATCACCGCTTCCTGATCCAGATCCAGATCGCGGGCCAGACGGCTGAGAGCCGCATCATTGACGCCGCCGGTCATGGTGATCAGGCGGTCATGGGCGCGCTTGTAGGCGTCGTTGCCGTGGATCATGCGGGTGGCGATGGCAAAGCGCGAGGCCATCAGCGAGTCTTCGCCCAGGATCGGGAATTCCTTCATGATCAGCCGGATGTTGCCATCGCTGGAGACCAGTTCGGCCACTTCGTCATGGGCCTTGCGGCAGTAACCGCAGCGGTAATCCACGAATTCCACCAGCGTGATATCGCCGTCGGGGTTGCCGCCTTCCCACGACCAGCCGTCGTTATAGATCTCGTCCTGAAGGCCGGACATCATCTGCTGTTCCGCTTGGGCCTGCTCGGCGGCCTGACGCTGTTCCAGAATGCCGATGGCCTCCATCAGCACCTCCGGGTTGTCCAGCAGGTAGGCGCGCACCTCGGCGCGGAACGCGGTCCGCTCGGCCTCGGACAGATCCTTCAGGTCCAGCGCCGATGCCGGCAGGGCAAGGGCTGCGACCGCAAGGGCCGGGGCAAGCAGGTGTCTCAGGAACATGGGCTATCTCCGTTTGTTTTGATTGGCGGCATGGATCACATCCTGCGCCCGTGACCATCCCGGCGATCCCGTGGGCAGCGCGCCGGCGGCCCGGTGGGCGTGGATCGCCGCATCTTCAATCTGTCCATATAGGGCATAGCGCTCTGCCGTCGCCAGCGAGGCCATGCCCGGATTTCCAGTGCGGGCATAGGCGACCGACAGGTCGCGCAGCATCCGCGTGTCGTATTGATCGCGCGCGCGCGCTTCTTCCAGAACTTCCAGCGCCTCCAGATCGCCGGCCTTGGTGTTCTGGGCCAGCAGGGCGCGGCCATAACCGGCAAGGATCAGCGGCTCCCGGGGGGCCAGTTCGGCGGCGGTGGCATAGGCCTCGATGGCGCGCTGCACATGGCCCGATTCCAGCTCGATCCAGCCGCCGAGATCCTGCGCATAGGGATCGTCGGGACGGCGTTCGACAAGTATCGCCACCTGTGCCCGCGCCGCTTCTAGGTCGGATTTCTTGTAATAGGCCAAGGCCCGGCCAATCGCCGCCGCATCCGAGGTGTCGGAGGCCTTGGTGCGGGTCAGCGTATAGCTGGGCGACCGCAGATAGGCCGACAGCAGCGCCTTGGCGCGCCCGAACCAGTATTCGGCGTCGCCCCGGTCCACCTCAAGCGGTGAAAGAGCGTCCACCGTCATGCGGATCGCGCGCACCCGGTCGCGGGACAACGGGTGGGTGCGGGCATAGGGATCCTGCCGCCCCGGCAACAGGTCTTCCTGTCCCTTGAACAGCTCCATCACCTCTGCCAGGGCCACCGGGTCGATCCCGGCGCGCGCAAGAAACCGCAGGCCGGATTTGTCGGCGGCGGCTTCTTCCTCGCGGGTGTGGGCAAACAGGGTGCGCCGGGCCGAGGAATGAATGCCCATGATGACACCGGCCCCGGCGCCGGGATTGTTGGACGCGGCCCCTGCGGCCACTCCGACGAGGGCGCCGATGGCCGTGGCGCGCTGCATCGCCTGGGCATTCAGGCCGCGCCGCGCAAAATGGCCGTTGGCGATATGGGCGACCTCATGCGCGATCACCGCCTGCAATTGGTCGGCATTCTGCATCCGCAGCAGCAGGCCGGCGTTGATGAAAATGGTGCGGCTGTTGGCGACAAAGGCGTTCAGCCCCATCTCGTTGACCACCATCACCTTGGTGCGGTTGGCCGGCAGGCCGGCGGCGGTCAGCAGCGGGCGGGCCAGGATGTTCAGCGCATGTTCCATGCCGGCGTCGCGCAACAGCCCTTGTGCCATTGCCGGACCACTGGCCAGAATCGCCAAAAACGCCGTGAAAACACCGCCAAGGGCGGTACGACGCAGCAGGGTCAGCATTGACCTCGGGTTCCGCGGATGCAATCGCATGTGGGTCCGGTTTGGGAGAGTTTGATGAAAACTTCAAGGCGCAGTTCGGTCGATCCCTTCATCGTGATGGACGTGGCCCAGCAGGCCGCGCGCATGGAGGCAGAGGGCCGCCATGTGATCCATATGGAGATCGGCCAGCCCGCCACGCCTGCGCCCCGTGGCGCGCGTGCGGCCCTGTCACGGCAACTGGACGGCGATCCACTGGGTTACACCGTGGCGCTTGGCCTGCCGGCCCTGCGGCAAGGCATCGCCGATCTGTACCGCCGCTGGTACGGGGTCGATCTGGATCCCGCGCGGATCATCGTCACCTCGGGCTCGTCGGGCGCTTTCCTTCTGACCTTCACCGCGCTGTTTGACACCGGCGCGCGGGTCGGTGTGGCGGCCCCCGGCTATCCTTCGTACCGGCAGATACTGAAGGCGCTTGGCCTGACGCCGGTGGATATTCCCACCGATGCCGCCCATGGCCACCACATGCGGCCCGAGGATGTGCCCGCCGATCTGGACGGTCTGATCGTGGCCTCGCCCGGCAACCCCACCGGGACGATCCTGGATACGCCGCATCTGCACGCCCTGATGGACCATTGCGACGCCCATGACATCGCCTTCATCTCGGACGAGATCTATCACGGGCTTCACTATGACGGTCAGGCGGTCTCGGCGCTGGAACTGGGCGCGCCCTATGTCATTAACTCGTTTTCCAAGTATTTCTCGATGACCGGCTGGCGCGTCGGCTGGATGGTGGTGCCCGAGGATCATGTGCGCACCGTCGAACGATTGGCGCAGAACATGTTCATCTGCGCCCCTCATGTCAGCCAGGTGGCCGCACTGGCCGCGCTGGGGTGCGAGGCCGAGGTGGAAGACAACCGCGCCGTCTATGCCGCCAATCGAAAATTGTTGCTGGAGGGGCTGCCGAAGGCCGGTTTCGACCGGTTTGCACCGCCCGACGGGGCCTTCTACATTTACGCCGACGTGTCGCATCTGACCGACGACAGCCGCGCCTTTGCCGCGCGGATCCTGTCCGAAACCGGGGTCGCGGTGACGCCGGGGCTGGATTTCGACCCGGCACGCGGCCATCACACCTTGCGTTTTTCCTATGCCGGGGCCACATCGGACATGGCGCTTGGGCTGGAACGCCTGGCCGATTTCACGGCCCGGCAACCGGCGCTGGCCAAGATGTGATTTTGACCCCTGGGCGCGCCCGGCGTATAGAACGGCGCAAACAGGCCTTCGGGAGTCCCCCTTGCTTCGCTTCATTCTTGGCATCTTCGGCGCGTTCTTCAGCTTCCTGACGATCGGCGCGGTTCTGGCGGCGCTCGCTGTCGGCGGCGTCTTCTGGATGTATGGGCGCGATCTGCCCAATCACGAACAGCTGTCGCAATACACCCCCGCCACCATCAGCCGGGTCTATTCCGACGAGGGTGAGCTGATCGACGAATTCGCGCACGAGCGGCGGTTGTTCGCGGCCTCGTCCGAAATCCCCGATCTGGTGAAAGAGGCGTTCATCTCGGCCGAAGACAAGAACTTCTACACCCACGGCGGCTATGACCCCTTGGGCATCGCGGCGGCGGCCCTGAGCATGGCACAGGGCGGGGCGCTGCGCGGGGCATCGACCATCACCCAGCAGGTGATGAAGAACTTCCTGCTGTCCTCGGACCGCTCGGCGGAACGCAAGATCAAGGAACTGATCCTGGCCACCCGTCTGGAAGCGACGCTGAGCAAGGAACAGATCCTGGAACTCTATCTGAACGAGATCTACCTCGGCCAGAACTCCTATGGCGTGGCGGCAGCGGCACAGACCTATTTCAACAAGAAGCTCAGCGATCTGACCATCGAAGAGGCGGCCTATCTGGCGGCCCTGCCCAAGGCGCCCTCGACCTACCACCCGGTGCGAGAGCGCGAGCGGGCCACCGACCGCCGCAACTTCGTGCTGCGCGAGATGTACGAAAACGGTCATATCACCGAGGCCGAGTATACCGAGGCAAGGGCGCAGCCGATCCGCTCGGTGCAGGGCGGGGAATACGAGAGCTTCCGCCGTTCGCTGCCGCCCCGCAACTATTTCACCGACGAGATCCGCCGCCAGTTGAGCCGCGATTTCGGCGAGGCCGAATTCTTCACCGGCGGTCTCAGCGTGCGCTCGACGCTGGAGCCCGACTTGCAGGCCCATGCCTCTACCGCCTTGCGGCGCGGGCTTGAGAAATACGACCGCAGCCGGGGCATCTATCGTGGCAACAACCTGTTCGTCCCGCCCGAGCGGCTGGAGAACGAGATCGACTGGCGGATTTCGCTGGAAGAGGCCGACCTGCCGCGCGACATCGACGGCTGGGCGCTGGCCGTGGTGCTGTCGCTGACCGAGGACCGCGCGGTCATCGGCGTCGAGGGGCAGGAAGTTTCCGAGACCGACTTCATCCCGCTGTCCGAACTGACCTGGGCCGCGCGCCGAGGCCAGCCACGTCCGCGCGTGCCCGACGATCTGCTGCGTCTGGGCGAGGTGGTCTACGTCAAGCCGGTGGTCGGTGACGACGGCGGCATCAGCCATTGGTCGCTGCGCCAGATCCCCGAGATCCAGGGCGCTTTCGTGGCCATGGACGTGAACACCGGTCGGGTGATCGCCATGCAGGGCGGCTTCAGCTACCAGAAATCCGTGTTCAACCGGGCCACGCAGGCAACCCGTCAGCCGGGGTCGTCCTTCAAGCCCTTCGTCTATGCCACAGCGCTCGACAACGGCTATACCCCCGCCACCATCGTCGTGGATGCGCCTATCGAGGTGAACATCGGCGGCGAGATCTGGCGGCCCAAGAACTATTCCAACAAGTTCTACGGCCCGACGCCGCTGCGCACCGGCATCGAACGGTCGCGGAACCTGATGACCATCCGTCTGGCGCAGGCCGTGGGCATGAACAAGGTGGCCGAACATGCCGAGGCCTTCGGTGTCTATGACGACATGAAACCCTATCTGGCGAACTCGCTGGGGTCCGAGGAAACCACGCTGTACCGCATGGTCGCGGCCTATGCCATGTTCGCCAATGGCGGTGAGCGGGTCGAGCCGACGCTGGTGGACCGCATTCAAGATCGCTTCGGCCGCACCATCTATCGCCACGACCAGCGCCAGTGCCTGGACTGTGACAGCCTGGTGGTGCCGGCGGGCCTGTCACCCAAGATCGTGTCGGACCGCGAACAGGTCATGGATCCGATCACGGCCTATCAGATCACCTCGATGATGCAGGGGGTGGTCGAGCGCGGCACGGCGGCGCGCACGGTGAACCTGCCGGTGCCCACGGCGGGCAAGACCGGCACCACCAACGATGAAAAGGACGTCTGGTTCGTGGGCTTCACTTCGAACATCGTGGCGGGCTGTTACATGGGCCATGACAATCCACGCTCGCTGGGGCGCGGGGCCTCGGGCGGCGGCATGTGCGGGCCGGTGTTCAACGAATTCATGCAGGAAGCCGTGAAGGTCTATGGCGGCGGCCCGTTCGAAGTGCCGCCCGGCGGCTATTTCCTGAAGATCGACCGGGTCACCGGCCAGCGTCTGCCCGACACAGCCACTGGCGCCAATGTGGTGGCCGAATACTTCCGCGATGGCGTCGATCCGGTGTTCGGCTACGCGGTGGATGGCGGTTTTGCCATGGGCGGCAACCTGCCGCTATTCTCGCGGGACGAAGCGCTGAGTGCCACCGAGGTCACCACCTCGACCGGAGAGGTCAAGAAGATCCCGCAAAAAGCGGGCTTCGGCACCATCAGTTCGGGCGGGCTCTACTGAACCGCCCGGCTCCCTTGCCAGTGGCCGCGCCGCTGATATAACCAGCCTTCCAACGCGGGAAACGCCCGCCGATGCAGGACGGACAAAACAGCTATGCGCGCGGAAATTCAGAACATCGTGGCCGAGGTCGAGAAATCGTTGAACCTGCTGGCGCAGCGGTTGGACTGGGAGACAGCGCCGCACCGCCTGGAAGAATTCAACGCCATGGCCGAAGATCCCGACCTGTGGAACGATCCCACACGGGCGCAGAAGCTGATGCGCGACCGCCAGATGCTGGTCGATGCCATGGACACCTACAAGACCATCAAGCAGGAGCTGTCCGACAACGTCGAGTTGATCGAATTAGGCGAGATGGAAGACGACGCCGAGGTCGTGGCCGAGGCCGAGACTGCGCTCAAGGCGCTGGCCGAAACCGCCGCCCAGAAAGAGCTCGAGGCGCTGCTGGACGGCGAGGCCGACGGCAACGACACCTTCCTGGAAATCAACTCTGGCGCCGGCGGCACCGAAAGCTGCGATTGGGCGTCGATGCTGGCGCGGATGTATGTCCGCTGGGCCGAAAAGCACGGCTACACCGTGGAGTTGCAATCGGAAAGCGCCGGCGAAGAAGCGGGCATCAAGTCGGCGGCCTACAAGATCAGCGGCCCCAATGCCTATGGCTGGCTGAAGTCCGAAAGCGGCGTGCACCGGCTGGTGCGCATCTCGCCCTATGACAGCGCGGCGCGGAGGCACACCTCGTTCAGCTCGGTCTGGGTCTATCCGGTGGTGGACGACAATATCGAGATCGAGGTGAACCCCTCGGACATCCGGCTGGACACCTATCGGTCGTCGGGTGCGGGCGGTCAGCACGTCAACACCACGGATTCCGCCGTGCGGATCACCCACCTGCCCACCGGCATCGTCGTAACCAGTTCCGAGAAATCCCAGCACCAGAACCGCGACATTGCCATGAAGGCCCTGAAATCGCGCTTGTACCAGATGGAGCTGGACCGCCGGAATGCCTCGATCCAGGAGGCGCATGAGAACAAGGGCGACGCGGGCTGGGGAAACCAGATCCGCTCATACGTTTTGCAGCCCTATCAGATGGTCAAGGATCTGCGCACCAACGTGGAAACCTCGGACACCCAAGGCGTGCTGGACGGCGATCTGGACAAGTTCATGGCAGCCACTTTGGCGATGAATGTATCCGGCAAAAGCCGCTCCGAGGCGCAATCGGACACCTGATCGTGTCGCCCTGCGGTTGCAAGGTGTTTTGCGATTGCCAAACATCTGCAATTCGGCATTCTTGAAGCCTCGTCTGAGCAAGGAGGAGGCCCAGCGATGACCGATACAACCGCCCCCGATGCGTCCCCGATCCCCAAGATCGCCCGGATCACAATGTCCGATCTGCGCGAGGTTCTGGTGCTGGGCTGGCACGACTTCCGCCGCGCGCCGACCTATGGGCTGATCTTCAGCGCGGTCTATGTGCTGGGCGGGCTGTTCCTTGCCTTCGTGTCCAGCGGTTTTGTCTGGAGTACGGTGATCCTCGCCCTTGGCTTTCCCATTCTCGCGCCCTTCGTGGCGGTGGGGCTGTACGAGGTCAGCTGGCGGCTGGAAGACAATCGCCCGCTGGATCCCAACCAGATATTCGGCGCGGTCTGGCGCGAGAAGGATCGGCAGATCCCCTGGGCCGGGGCGATCATCGTGGTCTACTTCCTGTTCTATACGTTTCTGGCGCACATGATCTTTGCCCTCTTCATGGGGCTGTCTGTGATGACAAATATTTCAAGCTCTTACGAGGCGTTCTTCACGACAAACGGACTGACCATGATCGCCATCGAACTGCTTGTGGGCGGTGTGCTGGCGTTCATCCTGTTCGGTCTGACGGCCTTCAGCCTGCCGCTGCTGCTGGAGAAGGAGATCGATTTCATGACCGCCATGCTGCTCAGCTTCAGGGCGGTGCAGGAGAATATTCCGGTCAGCCTGGCCTGGGCGGCGATGATCGCCGGGCTGGTGCTTCTGGCAATGATCCCGGCGTTCCTGGGGCTGTTCGTGGTGCTGCCGGTGCTGGGCCATGCCACGTGGCATCTGTATCGCCGGGTTCTGGTGCATCCCGGCGGCTGAGTTTCGCCCCCTGCATCTGCCACGAAAAAAGCGGGCCCAAGGCCCGCTTTGCTGTCTCACGCTGTGTGCTGCGGCTCAGCCCTCGGCGACAGGCGCCTGCTGTTTCTGCGGGACGGGGCGCTGCTGGCCCTTGCCTTCGTTCAGCGGGTCTTCCTTGCGCTGAACCGAGCCTTCGAAATGGGCGCCGCTCTCGATCGCGATGGTCTTGTGAATGATGTCGCCTTCAACCTTGGCGGTCGAGGTCAGCCGCACTTTCAGGCCGCGCACGCGTCCGATCACATGGCCATTGACCACGATGTCATCGGCCACGACTTCGCCGTTGATGGTGGCGGTTTCGCCGACGGTCAGCAGATGCGCGTGAATGTCGCCTTCGATCTGGCCTTCCACCTGAACGTCGCCACTGGTGCGGATGTTGCCGGTGATGGTCAGATCGCTGGACAGCACCGATGCCGGCGGTTTGGCGCGCGGGGCCGGGGCGGGCGTTGCGCCGGTCGGGGGCTGCGGTGCCGCAGTCGGGCGCGGGTCCGGTGTCTTGTCGGTCTCGCCCGGCTTTTGTCCCGTTTCAGGTGTCCTGTTCTTAGAAAACATCGCGTCCAGCCTTGATATACTTCATCGGATTGACCGGTGTGCCACTGTCGCGCACTTCGTAATGCAGATGCGTGCCGGTGGACCGGCCGGAATTCCCCATAGCACCGATCTTGTCCCCGCGCGAGACCCTTTGGCCCTTCTTCACCGTGATTTTGGACAGATGCGCATAGCGGGTTTCAATGCCGAAGTCGTGCGAGATGGTCACCATCCGGCCATAGCCCGATTGCCAGCCCGCTTGGGTCACAACCCCCTCGGCGGTGGCATTGACGGTGGTGCCATAGGCCCCGGCCCAATCCATGCCCGCGTGCAGACGCGTGCCGCCCTTGATCGGATCGCGGCGATAGCCGAAGCCCGAGGTGCGGCGCACGGCGGCGGAAACCGGCTCTGCGAAGGGCACCTTGTCGGCGGCCATGCGGTACAGGTTCAGTTCGTCCATATGGGCGAGGATCGCCTCGGCGCGCTGCGAGTCCGGATCGCTGTCGTAACTCTTCGTGGACAGGGAAATCGGGGTCAGCGGTCCACCCTGGCCGGAATACTGGTCGCGCATCTGGCGCAGGATCGCCGACGGCGGCAGGCCGACCTCGGTGAACATCTTGCCCAGCGGTTCCATCGCCAACACCACGGCTTCTTCCAGTTGCGAGAAGATCCGCTCGTTGGCGCGGTTGCGGGTGTCCAGGTCGTTGCTGATCGCGGCCAGTTGCACGCGCGCCGCATCGGCCTCGGCTTCAAGACGGTCGCGATCCTCGGCGGTGCGGCCAAGGGCGCGGGTCAGGAAGGCAACGGTGCGTTCGGCCTCGGCCCGGCTGCGATCCAGGTCGGCCAATGTGGCATCGCCGGAGTCGGCGGTCAGCGTGTCGAGACGGGCCTGCAGCAGATCGCGTTCGGTCAGCGAATCCCGCAGCAGGCGACGCAGGGCGTCCTGGCGCGCGGCGTATTCCTGACGGCTGAGGGCCGCATCGAAGATTGTGTCCTGGAAATTGCCGATCTCGTCCAGCGCGCGGGTGAAATTGGCCTGTGCCTCAAGGGCTGCCAGTCGATAGGTGTCGCGCTCTTCGGCCATGGCGTTCAGGCGCGTCTCGTAGACGGCCTTTTCCTGCGCGGCCTGCTGGCGTTCGCCGCTGCCCTTCACAAGGTCGATGACCAGAAACGACGTGGCCGTCACCGACCACAGCACGATGGCAGTGCCGCCGAACAGGGCCACAAGATGGTGACGCGGTCCCAGCCGAACGAAGCGGGTGCCATTGTCCGATTTTACGAAGATGCGCTTTTCCGGGAAGATCCGGTGAAGCAGCGATTGTCTTTCGGTGCCGGTGCGGGTCGTCACGAAGCGCCTCTGTTCTTGTTGGGCGGATCATCCGCCACGCGTAGTCACGAGGATGCGTTAGCGCGGACCGGGCGTTTTGACAAGAAAATGAAACTGTCGCGGCGATGGGGCATCATTGCTGCCCCAAAACCGGCAAAAATCCGCTGATTCTAGCGGTCGGCGCCCTCGGCCAGCGGCCAATAGAAGTCTGGCGGGATGCCAGCCTCGGCGCGCTTTTCCTCGTTGAAGGGCGGTTTCAGGGCGCCGTGGAAATAGCGCCGGACCAGATGGTGAAAAACCTGCTTGGGATCGCTGTCGGCGCGGCCGCACAGGAAATGGAACCATTTCGAGCCATAGGCGACATGGCCAACTTCCTCGGCGTAGATGACGTCCAGCGCCGCGACGGTCTCGGGATCCTTGGCCTTGCGGAATATCTCGATCATGCCCGGTGTCACGTCCAGACCGCGGGCTTCCAGCACCATGGGCACCACGGCCAGCCGTCCCATCAGGTCATCTGCCGTATCCTCGGCGGCGCGCCACATGCCAGCATGGGCGGGCAGGGCGCCATAGGTGCTGCCCATGGCCTCCAGCCGGTCGCAGACCAGATTGAAATGCTTGGCCTCCTCGTCGGCGGCGCGGACCCAATCCTCGGCGAAGCCCGGCGGCATGGGGGTGTCGGCAAAGCGGGCAAGGATGTCCCAGTGCAGATCGACGGCGTTCAACTCGATATGCGCGATGGCGTGCAGAATCGCGATGCGCCCTTCCGCAGATCCCGGTCGGCGGCGCGGCACATCGCGCGGCGACAGCAGTTCTGGTTTCTCGGGCCGGGCCGGGCGCAGCGGCGGGTTGGCGCGGCCCATGGGCATCGGTGTGCCCGCATCGCGCGCCGCCCGCCAATGGGCGGCGTAATCGCGCGTCATGGCCGCCTTGCGACGGCCATCGGCGCAGGTCAGCACCGCCAGGGCGCAGTCGGCGACGGTGCCGGGCGGGTCGAACGTGTCGGTCATGATCCGAGTGCGCGCACCGCGTCCAGCACGGCCTCGACATGGCCCGGCACCTTCACCTTGCGCCAGATCTGCTGCACCGTGCCGGTGCCGTCGATCAGGAAAGTGGCGCGTTCGATGCCCATGTATTTGCGGCCATACATGGATTTCTCGACCCAGACGCCGTATTGCTCGCAGACATCGCTTTCGGCGTCTGACAGCAGATGCACGCCCAGATCATGCTTGGCACGGAATTTGCCATGCTTGGCGACGGTATCCTTGGACACCCCCAGCACCACGGCGCCCGCCGCTTCGAACTCGGCCAGTTGCTCGGTAAAGCCGATGGCTTGCTTGGTGCAGCCGCTGGTATCGTCGCGCGGGTAGAAATACAGAACCACCGTCTTGGGCTGCAATTTCGACAGGGTCACATCCGCGCCGCCGTCCTGGGGCAGGGTAAAATCCGGGGCGGTCTGGCCGGTCTCGATCATCGGGTTTCCTTCCGGTTTCAACAGTTCAGCCCGTTAGTCTAGAACGCCTGCGGCAATGTCCAGCGGCAGAGCCTGCTTGGTGCCGATTTGGCGGCGCGCTAGGGTGGCGGCGATGAAACTTCTGTTGCGATGGCTTGGAACGGTCCTGCACTGGGCGATGCGGTGGACGTGGCGTCTGGCGCTGATCGTGGTTGTCGTTCTGGCAGTGCTGTTGTGGGGCGCCCGCAATGGGTCGGTACCGGCGCCGGACTGGCTGGCCGGAATGGTGGCCGAGCATCTCAGCACCCAATCCGCCGCACTGGACCTGGACGCGCATATCGACAGCCTGGCGCTGGACCTGCGCGAGGGGTTCGTGCCGGTGGTGGTGGCCTCGGGCGTGGTGTTTCGCGATCCCGAGCAAACCGACGCCCTGTCGCTGGACCAGTTGGAACTGGTGCTCAGCCGGGACGACCTGCTTCAGGGGCGGCCGCGGATCAAGGCGGTGCGGGCCAGCGGGCTGGCCGTCGCCCTGTCGCGCGATGCCGACGGCGTTCTCAGCCTGTCGCTGGGCAATCGCGAGGTGGTCACCGGCGCCCTCAATCCCGATGCGATGCTGGCGGAGGTGCGGCGCCTTCTCGACCTGCCGGTGTTCACCGGGCTGCAGTCGCTGGGGGTCGAGGAGGTCGGCTTCACCTTCGCCGATGCCCTGCGCGCCGAGGTTCTGGAAAGCCGTGGCGGCTATCTGCGTCTCACCCTCGACGGCGAAAGGCTGGCGCTGGATCTGGATCTTGGCCAGGTGGGGGACACCGATGGCGGCGCGCTGGCGCAACTGAGCAGCCAAAGCCCCGCCGCCGGTTTGGAGGCGCGCTTGCTGCTGCGCGGGATCGTGCCTGCGCAACTGGCCGGTCTGGCCGGGCAGACCCCGCTGTCGGAAACGCTGGCGCGTTTCGATGCGCCGGTGTCCCTGACCCTCAGCGGTGGCACCGACGGGCAAGGGGGGATGCGCGCCGCCATTGGCGAGTTGACCGTGGGCGAAGGGCGCTGGATGATGCCGGGCCGCGCCGAGGGGCTGCCGCTGGACTGGCTGCGGGCGCGATTGGCGCTCAGCCCGGACACCGCGCATCTGGAGGTTTCCGATCTGGATCTGTCCTCGCCCGCTGTCAGCCTGACCGGACACGCCGATCTGTACCGCATCGGCGATGGTCCCAAGGGCGGTCCCCGGTTCGGCGCACAGGTGGCCTTGACCGCGCTGGCGGTGGATCTGCCGGATCTGTTCGACACGCCGCGCCGGTTTGACGGGGTCTGGGCGACGCTGGCCTATGCCCGCAACGACAATGTCCTGCGGTTGTCGGACCTGTCGATCCAGATGGCGGATCTGCTGATTTCCGGCGACGGACGGGTGTCGGGGCTGGCGGGGCCGGATCAGAAGATCGCCCTGAACCTGACCGTGCCGGACTTGCAGCCCCGGGCGCTGCTGGAGCTTTGGCCGCTGACCGTCGCCAAGGGCGGGCGCAAATGGGTCGATCTGAACCTCAAGTCCGGGCATGTGCACGACGTGCACGCGGCGCTGCGCTTTGATGGCACCGGACGGCCCGATGTTGCCCTGACCTTTGCCTTCGACAAGGGGCAGATGACGCCGACCCCCCGGATGCCGCTGATCACCGACGCCTCGGGTCATGGCGAGATCGCGGGCGACCAGTTCGAGGTCTGGGTCGACGGCGGCACGGTCACGCCCGAGGACGGCGCGCCGGTCGCCCTGTCGGGTGGCCGGATCGTCATCGCTCCGCTCTATTCCCGCGCCCGGATCCTGTCGGCCAGTTTTCAGGCAGACACCGATGTGACCGGGGCCTTGTCGCTGATGGGGTCGCCGGGCTTTCGCAATCCCAACCACCCGCCGCCGACAGCGGCCCCGCTGCTGAAGGCGGGGGATGCGACGGGTGCGGTGCAGGTCGGGATCGACCTCTCTTTGCCGCTGAAGCGTGGGCTGAAGATGCCCGATGTCAGCCTGGCGGTGGATGGCACTGTGCGCGGTTTTGCCACCGATGTGCTGATCGGAGGCCGGGCCGTCGCGGCGGACCGGCTGGCCTTGAACGCCACGCCGCAGGCGTTGACCCTCTCGGGGCCGATGACCGTCGAAGGCAACCCGCTGGCCATCACCTACACGCGGCCGTTTCGTCAGCCGGACGGCACCCGCGCCGCAGCGCAGGTGGAGGCCGAAGGCGCATTGACGGCGGATCTTGCGGACACCTTCGGCCTCAAGCTGCCCGGCAACGCGGCGCGCGGCGCAGGCACGGTCTATGCGCGCGTCGATCTGCCGGAAGGCGCGCCACCGCAACTGGCGCTGGACGGCGATCTGCAGGGGCTGACGATCTCGATCCCGGCGCTGGGAGTGCGCAAATCCGCCGGTCAGGCCGGCACCCTGACGCTGGCCGGGTATCTCGGCCCCGAGGGCGTTCTGGAGACAATCCGTCTGCGCATGCCCAGCCTGACATTGGACGCGCGCGCGCCGCTGCGCGCCGGGGGCGGTGTCGGTACGGTCAGCCTGCGCCAGCTCAAGCTGGGCAACTGGCTGGACGCCGCCGGTCGGCTCTCGCCATCGAACGGATCGGGCGGGATGCGGGTGGCGCTGACATCGGGGCAGGTGGACCTGCGCCGCAGACCGCAGGGCGGCGGCAATGGTGGCGCGACCCTGTCGGGGCTGGATCTGTCGCTGGATGCGATCCATGTCACCGACACGCTGGTGCTGCGCAATGCGAAGGGCAAGCTGACCGGCCGCGCCCATGGCACGCTGACCGGCAGTCTGAACGGGCGCGTGCCGGTGACGGTGAAACTGTCGGCTTCGGCCAAGGGCACCCAGATACAGATCAACTCCAACGACAGCGGCCAGGTGTTGCGCGCGGCACAAATCGAAGAGGGCTTCCGGGGCGGGTCGCTGGACCTGCGTCTGGTGCCGACCGGCGCGCGCGGCACCTATACGGGCCGTTTGCGGGTCAAGAACACCGCCCTGCACGACACCTCGCCGGCGATGCGCATCGTCTCGGCGCTCAGCGTCATCGGTGCGTTCGAGCAGATGTCGGGATCCGGCATCAGTTTCACCGACATCCGCTCGGACTTCCGGCTGGCACCGGGGCGGGTCGAGATCGCCGCCGGCAGTGCCGTGGGACCGTCACTGGGCATGTCCTTCGAGGGCATCATCGATCTGGCCGGCAAGCAACTGGGGCTGCAGGGCGTGGTCTCGCCGGTCTATTTCCTGAACCAGGCCGGACGCTTCATGACCCGGCGCGGCGAGGGGCTGTTCGGCATGACCTTCACCGTCTGGGGCACTTTCGACGCGCCAAAGGTTGCGGCCAATCCCCTGTCGATGCTAGCGCCGGGCATCATTCGCGAGATCTTCCGCGGCGCCCCGCCGAAGGTCGCGCAATAACCCCAGCAAGAGGTGCCCCGCGTGCATCTGGACGACTTCGATTTCGACCTGCCCGAAGACCGTATCGCCACTCGCCCGGTGCGCCCGCGCAGTGCCGCGCGCCTGCTGGTGGCCGATGCGCGCGGCGAGACCGACGCCATCGTGCGCGACCTGCCGCATTTCCTGCGCCCGGGCGACCGGCTGATCCTGAACGACACCAAGGTTCTGCCCGCGCGCCTGTTCGGCCTTCGGCACCGCCAGACGGCGTCCGGCAGCGGCACCGCCAAGATCGAGGTCACGCTGCTGGAACCGCAGACCGATGGCACCTGGACGGCGCTGGTCAAACCGCTGCGCAAGCTGGCCGAGGGCGAAGAGATCGTCTTTGCCGAGGGCTTCGCGGCGCGCTTTCTGGGACGGCTGGAAGACGGCACCGCACGGCTAGCGGTCAACCAGACAGGCGCGGCCCTGCAAGAGGCGTTGGAGGCCTCGGGCGCAATGCCCTTGCCGCCCTATATTGCCGCCAAGCGCCCGGCGGATGCGCAGGACAAGGAAGATTACCAGACGGTGTTTGCCCGCCGCACCGGAGCTGTGGCGGCGCCGACGGCTTCGCTGCATTTCGATCCACCCTTGCTGGCCGCACTTGCGGCCCATGGCATCTTGTTCAGCCATGTGACGCTGCATGTGGGCGCCGGGACGTTTCTGCCGGTGAAGGTCGAAGATCCGCGCCAGCACAAGATGCATGCCGAATGGGGTGATGTCAGCGATCAGGCCGCCGAAGAGATCGCCGCGACGCAGGCAGCGGGCGGGCGCATCGTGCCGGTGGGCACCACCGCCCTGCGCCTGATCGAAACCGCCGCGCGCGAGACCGGCACGGTGCGCCCCTGGGCGGCCCCCACCGACATCTTCATCTATCCCGGCTTCCGCTTCCACGCCGCCGATGCGCTGATGACCAATTTCCACCTGCCCAAATCAACCCTGATGATGCTGGTCTCGGCCTTCATGGGCACCGCGCGCATGCGGCGGGTCTATGCCCATGCGATCGACACGGGCTACCGGTTCTTCAGCTATGGCGACGCCTCGCTTCTGATCCCGGACCGGGACTGACCCGACGCGGCTCCGGTCAGCGGGAACCCGCCGAGCCGCCCCCCGCAAGGTCGGGAAACCCTGCCGGAACGTCGCCAATGGATCACGCTTTGTGACATGCCGGTCACGATCCATCCATCACGGCGTTTTCAGCATGACCGCGCAGAATTTAACGCGTTAGGGAGCGGGCAACCGCGCCTTCCGAGTCGCCCATGCCGAGTAGAACCATGATTGAAACGCTTTCCCGCACCTGGGCCCTTCTGCTGGGCATGATGCTTCTGATGGTGGGCAACGGCATCCAGGGCACGCTGCTGGGTATTCGCGGCGCGCTGGAAGAGTTTTCGACCTTCGAGATGTCGCTGATCATGTCGGCCTACTTCCTGGGATTCCTGGGCGGGTCGCGCTATGCGCCGGACCTGATCCGGCGCGTGGGCCATGTGCGGGTCTTCGCGGCGCTGGCCTCGTTGATCTCGGCGATCCTGATCCTGTTCCCTTCGGTCACGATCCCGGCGGTCTGGATCCTGCTGCGGGTGGTGATGGGGTTCTGTTTCTCGGGCGTCTATGTGACCGCAGAAAGCTGGCTGAACAACGCCGCCACCAACGAAAACCGTGGCATGACCCTGTCGCTGTACCTTGTGGTGCAGATGGTGGGCATCGTGTCGGCGCAGGGGCTGCTGACCCTGGCGGATCCGGGCGGGTTCGTGCTGTTCGTCATTCCTTCGGTGCTGGTTTCCATCGCCTTTGCGCCGATCCTGCTGTCGGCCTCGCCGACCCCGGCGCATGAAATGACCAAACCCATGGGCATCCGCGAGATCTTCCAGCGCGCGCCGCTCAGTTGTGTCGGCGTCACCCTGCTGGGCGGCGTGTTCTCGGCCATCTTCGGCATGGCCTCGGTTTACGGCGGGCAGGCGGGCCTGACCGTGACGCAGATCTCGATCTATGTGGCGGTGATCTATCTGGGCGGGCTGTGCCTGCAATTCCCCATGGGCTTCCTGTCGGACCGGATGGACCGGCGCAAGCTGATCGTGGTCATGGCCGGCGTTGGCGCGCTGGCCAGCGTGGTGGGCTTTGTGGGTGGCAGTTTCCAGGTGATTCTGGTGGCGGCCTTCCTGATCGGTGGCACCGCCAACCCGCTGTACGGCATGGTTCTGGCCTATGCCAACGATCACCTGCATGTCGAGGACATGGCCGCCGCCTCGGGCCGGCTGATGTTCCTGAATGGCTGCGGCGCCATCGGCGGCCCGCTGCTGACCGGCTGGTTGATGGAAGGTATCGGACCAAAAGGGTTCTATGTTTTCATCGGTGCCCTGATGACCACCCTGATGTTTTATGGCGTTTACCGGACGTTCCGGCGTGCGGCGCCCGCCGCCGATGACTCCGGCACCTATGTTGCGGTGGGGCTTGGATCCACGGCCGTGGCGATGACGGCTGCGCAGGACTACTACGTCGATCAGTCCGACGAAGAGCCGTCGGTCTTCGACGTCGCGCCGGAAGGCGAGGAAGAACCCGAGGAGCTTCCCGAACCCCTTGAAGACGAAGAAGTAACCCTTCATCCGGTAAAATCTTGACCAAACCGGATTCACTTGTAACGCTGATGTCACACAAATTGGGAAAACGACCATGACACGCGAGGCAGCCCCGGCAGAGGAAATTCTGCGGTTCTGGACCGAAGAGATCAGCCCTGAGAGCTGGTATCGTCAAAGCGATGATCTTGACGCGGAAATCCGGAAACGATGGGAAAGCATGTGGACCGAAGTGCGCGAGCATGGCTGGCCGGGCTGGACACCGACGCCGCGCAGCACGCTGGCGTTCCTGATCCTCACCGACCAGTTCCCGCGCAACATGTTCCGCAATGACGCTCGTGCCTTCGCCACCGATGCCATGGCCCGTGCGCGCGCCAAATGCGCCATCGACAAGAATTGGGATCTGAAGGTCGAAGGCCCGGTGCGGCAGTTTTTCTACCTGCCGCTGCGCCATTCGGAATGCCTTGTGGATCAGGATCGCGCCGTACGCCTGGCCATCACACGGATGCCGGACTCCACCGAGGGGCTGGTTCATGCCCGTGCGCATCGCGAGGTGATCCGTCGCTTCGGGCGCTTCCCGCATCGCAACACCGATCTGGGCCGGGCCACGACGGAAGTTGAAAAAAGCTTCCTGAAGTCGGGCGGCTACGGGTCCGTCGTGGACTCTCTGAAAGCCAGCGCGTAATCACCCCGCACATTTGACTGCAGGCCACGCCGTGGCCTGCGTCAATAGCGGGGGCGGGGTGCCGTGTATCAACTCAACAGCGAAACACCGGCCGACTGGTGGGAGGTCGAAGCTTTGTATGACCTGTGCTTCGCGCCCGCGCGCGAGGCGCTGTCGTCCTACCGGCTGCGCGACGGGGTGCCGCCGGTACCGGGACTGTCACTGCTGGCCCGCGATGGCGACGGCATCCTGGCCGGTGCAATCCGCTATTGGCCGGTCCGCATCGGCACCCGCTATGCGGTTCTGCTGGGGCCGGTGGCCGTGCACCCCACCCGGCAGGGCGAGGGGCTGGGCGGCGTCCTGATCCGCGACGGAAATGCCGCCGCCGCTGCCCAGGGCTGGAGCCGGGTCCTGCTGGTCGGGGACTATGATTATTACCGCCGCTTCGGCTTCGAACGGCTGAGGGGTGTCGCGATGCCGCCGCCCACCAACCCCGAACGGGTGCTGGGCCTGCCGCTGGTGGACGGAGCCTGGAGCGGTGTGACGGGCAAGGTCGAACGCGCGCCCGAGGCGATCTATCCGGCGGGTTAGGGCAACATCAGGCGTTGCTGAGGTATTCGGTCACTGCCGGACGCACCGACTGGTCGCCCTGGGCACGGGCCATTTCGATCACCCGCCGCACATCGTGCAGATCCGATTGCCGCAGCAGGTGCTTCACCGGCCCGACCGACGCCGGCCGCATCGACAGCGCCCGCAGGCCCATGGCGGCAAAGCACAGGGCCTCGACCGGGCGGCCCGCATCCTCGCCGCAGAAAGAGACCGGGGTGCCGGTGTCGCGGCAGCGGTTCACGATCTGCTCGATGAAGCTGAGAAAGCTGACGTTCAGCGTGTCATAGCGCCGCCGCACCCGTTCGTTCTCGCGGTCGGCGGCGAAAAAGAACTGCTTCAGGTCATTGCCGCCGATCGAGATGAAATCGGCCATGGCGAAGAACTGGCGCGGCGCGAAGGCCAGACTGGGTGTTTCCAGCATCGCCCCGATCTCCAGCTTCTCAGGCAGGGTGTGACCCAGGCGGTCCTCTTTCTCCATCTCGTCCAACAGGATCTGGCGGGCTTCGCGGAATTCCGAAAACTGGGCGATGAAAGGAAACATCACCGTCAGCGGGCGGCCCTTCGAGGCGCGGATCAGCGCCTGAAGCTGCATCCGCATGACGCCCTTCTTGTCCAGCCCCACCCGGATCGCCCGCCAACCGAGCGCCGGGTTGGGTTCTTCGGTGGGCTTCATGTAGGGCAGCACCTTGTCCGAGCCGATGTCGAGGGTCCGGAAGGCCACGCGGCGCCCGTCGGCGGCATCCATCACCCGCGAATAGAGCGCGGCCAGGTCGCCGCGGCGCGGCACTTTCGAGCGGATCAGGAACTGCAATTCGGTGCGAAACAGGCCGACGCCCTCGGCCCCGGAATCGCGAAGGCTGGGCAGATCGGCCATCAGCCCCGCGTTCATGTCCAGCCGCACCACCGCGCCGCATTTGGTTTCGGCCTTGCAGTCCCGGATCGAGGAATAGCGCTCCTGCGCCTTGGCCTGCATCGCCAGCTTGTCGCGGAACGCGCTTTTCACCGAGTCGTCGGGGCGCAGATGCACGACCCCCTGATCGCCATCCACAAGGATCTGATCGCCGTTCAGCGCTTCGGTGGTGATGCGGTCGGCGTTGATGACCAGCGGCACCGCCCAGGCGCGGGCGATCACGGCGGCATGGCTGCCGACCGAGCCCTCTTCCAGAACGATGCCCTTCAGGGTGCGGCCGTATTCCAGCAATTCACCGGGACCGATGTTGCGGGCCACCAGTATGGCATCGTCGGGCCGTGCGGCGCCGGTGTCGCGGCCCTGACCGGTCAGGATGCGCAAAAGGCGGTTGGACAGGTCGTCCAGATCGTGCAGCCGTTCGCGCAGATAGGCATCGGGGACCGAGCGCATCCGGGCCTGCGCGGTGGATTGTTCTTTCTCCACCGCCGCCTCGGCCGACAGGCCGCGCGCGATGTCCTCGTCCATGCGGCGCAGCCAGCCCTTGGAGTTGGCGAACATACGGTAGGCTTCCAGAACCTCCAGATGCTCGCCGCCGCCGGTCTTGGCGGTGGCCAGCATGTCGTCGACAGACACCCGCAGGGTCTCGATGGCATCGCGCAGCCGCTGGGCCTCGACCTCGGGATCGTCGCCGATGGGATTGGTGACCACGACGCGGGGATCGTGCAGGAAGACCCGGCCCTCGGCGCTGCCCTCTTGCCCGACCACGCCGCGGAAGACCTGTGCGCGCTTGTGCAGCGGTGTCAGGCTGTCGCTGTCGCCCAGGATCGCGCCCAGTTCGGTCATCTCGGCCAGAACCATGGCCACGACTTCCAGCGCGTAAACCTCGTCGTCGGAGAAACTGCGCGCCTCTTTCGACTGCACCACCAGCACGCCGACGCGCTGGCCCAGTCGCTGGATCGGAACCCCCAGGAACGAGCTGTACACCTCTTCCCCGGTTTCCGGCATGAAACGGAACCCCGGCGCCTGCGGGGCATTTGCCGTGTTGATCGGGTTGGACGTGGCCGCGACCTTGCCGACCAGACCTTCGCCCAGCCGCATCCGTGTCTTGTGCACCGCGTCGGGCTTCAGACCCTCGGTGGCGCACAGTTCCAGCGTGTCATTGTCGCGGAACAGGTAGACCGAACACACTTCGGTCCGCATCGAATCCGCGATCAGATGCGTGACCCGGTTCAGACGTTCCTGTTCTCCACCGTGGGAGGCCAGCGTCTCGCGTAGCCTTCCCAGCAGTTTCCGGCTTTCGGATTCTGATGTCTGAACCATGGTCTCCGATCAGGAGTCGTTGCCCTGCAAGTCGAAGGCATCATGGAGAGCCTGCACCGCAAGTTCCATATATTTCCGGTCAATCAGCACGGAAATCTTGATCTCGGAGGTGGAGATCACCTTGATGTTGATGTTTTCATCGCGCAGCGCCTTGAACATCTGCGCGGCGACGCCCGCATGGCTGCGCATGCCGATGCCCACCACCGACACCTTGCAGACCTCGGTATCGGCGATCAGCTCGTGGAAATTGATCTCGCCGCGTTCCTTGGCCTCGGTCATGGCGCGTTCGGCGCGCAGCACCTGGTCAGTGGGGCAGGAGAACGTCATGTCGGTGCGGCCATCGTCACTGATATTCTGCACGATCATGTCCACATTCACGCCGGCTTCGGACAGCGGGCCGAAGATGGCCGCGGCGATGCCCGGACGGTCGGCGACCGAGACCAGGGTCATCTTGGCTTCGTCACGCGAATGGGCGACACCCGAGACGACATTGCTTTCCATGATTTCCTCCTCGTCGCACACCAGCGTGCCGGACGTTTCCGTATTCTGTTCGAAAGATGACAGCACCCGCAGGCGCACCTTGTACCGCATGGCCAGTTCGACCGAGCGGGTTTGCAGAACCTTGGCGCCCAACGAGGCCAGTTCCAGCATTTCCTCAAGCGCGATCCTGTCCAGCTTGCGCGCCTTCTTGGTGATGCGCGGGTCGGTGGTGTAGACGCCGTTCACATCGGTGTAGATATCGCAGCGCTCGGCGGCAAAGGCGGCGGCAAAGGCCACCGCCGTGGTGTCCGATCCGCCCCGGCCCAGCGTGGTGATCCGGCCCTCGTCACTGATGCCCTGGAAACCCGCGATCACCGCCACGCGCATGCCTTCGGCAAACTTCTGGTCGATGTGATCGCGCGGGATATCCTCGATCCGCGCGGCGGAATGGGCCGAGGTGGTTTTCACCGGAACCTGCCAGCCTTGCCAGCTGCGCGCCGGGATGCCCATTTCCTGCAGGGTCAGGGACATCAGTCCGGCGGTCACATTCTCGCCCGAGCTGACCACCGCGTCGTATTCGCGGGCGTCAAACAGCGGCGAGGTGCCTTCCACAAGGCCGACAAGCTCGTTGGTCTTTCCCGACATCGCGGAAACGATCACGATGACGTCATAGCCGCGCTCGACTTCGGCGCGGACCTTTTCAGCGGCGTTGCGGATGCGGTCCAGGTCCGCAACCGATGTGCCGCCGAATTTCATTACGAGGATCGGCATTGTGTCCCCTTCTGCCTCGGGTCCATGGTCCGCCGTCTCTTAAGCAAGCCTGTCCGCCGCCGCAAGGGCAGGGCGGTCGCGGTTGGTCGCAATTGACGGGGTCAATTGGTCTTTTTGGGATCCGAGAAGGGCAGCGGCAGGACCGGGATGCCGTCATCGATCAGCGACTTGGCATCCTTGGCCGTGGCCTGGCCGCGAATGGCGCGTTCCGGCGAAGTGCCTTCATGGATGCGTCGGGCCTCGGTGGCGAACTTCTTGCCGACATCCTCGGTATTGGCCTCGACCGCGCGGCGCAGCTTGTCGATGGCCTCGGCAACCTCGCTGTTGGCGGGCGCCGAGAGGGCCGGTGCGGTGGGGGCCTCGGGAACCTCGGGCGCGCCTGCGTCGGGGGTGGCGGCCTTGTGGCGGGCCGGGCGCACGCGCGGCGCCATCAGTTCCTTGCCCACATCGCTGCCGCCGCAGGACGGACAGGTGACCATGCCCGCGCCCTTCAGCTTGTCGAAGGCGGCGCCCGACTGGAACCAGCTGTCGAACCGGTGCCCGCACGAGCATTTCAACGCATAGGAAATCATGCAGGGCCACCCTCCGGACTGGAAACTTCGGACTGTCTACAAGCGCGTAAATCTAGCGGGTCAGAACCTTCGGGTCAAACCGTCGAATGATCTGCTGCAACTCGTCCTCATCGACCAGTGCGGCCGCGCGTTTGGGCGAGAACCACTTGCGCTTGCGCTGATCGTCCTCGGGATATTTCGGCAGCAGGCGTTTGACCTTGATGGCAAACAGCGAGACCACGCAGGGCAGATCCTCGCCATCCTCGATCACCTTGGTATAGGAGTAGATGCCCAGGCACTGGGGGTGGGCGTCGCCCTCGACCCCGGCTTCCTCATAGGCTTCGACCGCCGCAGTCCCGGCGGGGGTCTGTCCCGGCATCGGCCATCCCTTCGGCACGATCCAGCGCCCGGTGCCACGGCTGGTCACCAGAAGCACTTCGGGCTTGCCGCCATCCATGCGATAGCACAGCGCGCCGAACTGGGATCGCACGTCCCCCTTGCGCACGGCGCCCAGCGTCAGTGGAACCTGAGGGAATTTCTGGATGGACATGACGGGTGGACAGGCCTTTCGGGGTGTTTCAGAGTCTTCGGAATATGGGGCGTTGTGCCGCTCCTGTCCATGGCTTTGCGGGCGCGCACAAGGCTCTTGATTGCCGGGGGTGCCGAAATAGCTCTGACAAAAGAGGAGATGTCGCCATGAGACCACACCTTGCACTGACCTTCTGCGCCAGCCTGGGGATGGCCGCCGCCGCAGGGGCCTTTGAGTTCAACGCCATCGAAGGCGGCACGCTGGATCTGGACGATTGGATCGGACAGCCGGTTCTGGTGGTCAATACCGCGTCCTTGTGCAAGTTCACACCGCAATACGACGGGTTGCAGGCGCTGTTTGATCAGTATCGTGACGCCGGTCTGGTGGTTCTGGCGGTGCCATCGGATGATTTCCAGCAAGAACTGGACGTTGCCGAGGAGGTCAAGGAATTCTGCGAGATCAACTTTGATCTGGATCTGCCGATGACCGACATCACCCATGTGCGCGGGCAAGAGGCGCATCCGTTCTACAAATGGGTGGCCCAGACCGAAGGATTCACGCCAAGCTGGAATTTCAACAAGATCCTGCTGGCCCCGGATGGAACCATCGCGGCCACCTTCGGGTCGCGCATCGAGCCCCAGTCGCAGGCCATCACCGGGCGGATCGAGGCCATGATTGCCGACTGACCCGCCGGTTTTCATCGGGTCCGAGGTTTATCGCGGGTCTTCTTACGGGCGCTGGCATCCGCTGGCGGTGCCGCGCGTGCCACAGGTAATGGACCTGTGCCGCGCCCTGGGCTGGCTGATGCCCGGCCAGTACCGGACCAGCCCCCGCGCCAAGCCCGATGTGCTGACCTGGTGGCACACGCCGGAGTATATCGCGGCGCTGCAACGGGCCGAAGCCACACAGCAGGTGTCCGAGGCCGACCGTGACCGGCACCATCTGGGCACCACCGCCAACCCCATCTACCCCGAGATGTTTCGCCGTCCCGCGACCTCGGCCGGGGGCGTGATGCTTGCAGCGTCCCTGCTGGCACAGGGCGGGGTGGTGCATTGTCCGGGCGGCGGCACCCATCACGGGTTTCCGGATCGCGCCAACGGGTTCTGCTTTCTCAACGATCCGGTTCTGGCGATTCTCGCGCTCAAGCGGCAGGGCGCCGCGCGGGTGGCCTATGTGGACATCGACGCGCATCATTGCGACGGGGTGGACCACGGGTTCAGGGCGGATCCCTCGGTGCTGGTGGTCTCGCTGCACGAAGCAGACCGCTGGCCGCGCACCGGCGCGCTGTTCGACCGGGGGCTGGGCAACCTGGTGAACCTGCCGGTGCCGGCGGGGTTCAACGACAGCGAATGCGCCTTCCTGCGCGATGCGGTGATCCTGCGCCGGGTGGCGGATTTCCGGCCTGATGCCGTTGTGCTGCAATGCGGGGCCGATGCGCTGTTGGAAGATCCGATGTCGCGGCTGGCCCTGTCCAACAACGCGCATCTGGCGATTCTCGACGGGTTGCGCCCACTCAGCCCGCGCCTGATGGTTCTGGGCGGCGGCGGCTACAATCCGTGGTCCGTGGGGCGGCTGTGGACGCGGGTCTGGGGACGGCTGGCCGGGCATGAGGCCCCCGAACACCTGCCAGACGCGGCAGAACGCATCCTGTCGGCCCTGCGCTGGACCGGCCTGCGCGCCAGCCGCACGGTCGAACCGCATTGGCGGACAACCCTTGTGGATGCGCCGCGAAATGGCCCGATCCGCCCCGAAATCCTGCAAATGGCAGCGACATATTCAACCACGATGGTGTGACACGATCCCACGGCGCAACAAGACTTGCGAGCCGCCGGACGCTGTGCCTACCATCGGGGCAGATGACGGGGCGCCCAACGGCCGCCCCTCGGAGGACCGGAGGAAATTCCAAATGAGCCCAACATCCTATCAGGGACCGCGCGCCAGCGACATGAAACGCGTGCGCACCTATACCCAGAACCAGGCATCGAACCTGGGACGGCCGGACAATCACGCCACCGTGGCGGATATCCTGGCCGAAAAGGGCGGTGACGTTTTCACGGTTTCACCGGGCGATACCGTGGCCAAGGCCCTGGGCGTGCTGAAGGACAATCGCATTGGCGCCGTGGCTGTCGTCGGCGAAGGCAATGATCTGCGCGGCATCCTGTCGGAACGCGACATCATCGCCACGCTCGACATGGACAGCACCGACTGGCTGGGCGGCACCGTCAAGGACGTGATGACCGCCGACCCGATCACCTGCAAGCCCGACGAGGTGCTGCTGTCGGTGCTGCGCACCATGACGGACGGCAACTTCCGGCACATGCCGGTGGTCGATGGCGACGGCAAGATGGTCGGCCTGATCTCGATTCGCGACGTGGTGCGCAAGCGCCTGAGCGAGTTGGAATATGAAGCCCTGCGCCTGAAGCAGATGATCGTGGGCTGAGGCCCGCACCATGTTTCAGGATCTGACCCTGTCCCCGCTGCTGGCGGTGGGTCTGGTGGTGGTCATGGCCCTGTCGGGCCAGGCCTTCCGCTCGAACTGGAAGCTGCAGGCGGACGGCTGGGTTCTTCGGGCATGGCTGTTCGCCGTGCCCGCGCTGCTGGCGTTCTCGGCGCTGGCGTTTCTTCCAATGCGCGGCGTTGGGCCCTAGACCCCGGTCCCGTTGTCAGGCTTTGGAGTCGTCGATCCCGGCCTCGATCTGGGCGCGCATGGCCTCGGCCTTCTTGCAGGTGCGCTTGCAGTCCAGCTTGTCACGGATCGGGCTGTCGGGGTCGATGGGCTGCGAACAGACGACGCATTTGTCGGTGCCCGCGATGGCGTTCAGCCCGCCGCAACTGCCCTTGATCGTCTTGCCCATCAGCATGACCCCCAGCGACATGGCGACCACGACGGCAAGCAGCAGCAGGAAGGCGAATGCGAAAGTGGCCATGGGGCGCGTCTCCGGTTTGGGTCAGTCGTTCTTGCCCACAAGGGCGTCGAAGGCGGGGCTGGTCCGGCTTACAAACTGGTCGTTGTTGCGATCGATGGCAAGGACAGCGACGCCGGCCTGCGCGGCAATGTCGAACGCGGTTTCGCTGCCGACCACCAGAAGGGCTGTCGCCCAGGCATCGGCCAACATCGCAGTTTGGGCAATCACGGTGATCGACGCGGTCTGATGGGTGACCGGCTTGCCGGTGGTCGGATCAATGATGTGCGAATAGCGCACGCCATCCTGTTCGAAGTAGTTGCGGTAGTCCCCCGAGGTGGCCAGCCCCTTGTCCGAGATCTGCACGATCTCTTCCACAGTGCGGCTGGCTGCATCGGGACGTTCGATGCCGATCGACCACGGCGCATCCTCGGCATTCAACCCACCGGCGGCCAGGTCGCCGCCGATTTCGACAAGATAGCGGTCGATGCCATCGGCGCGCAGGGCCGCCGCGATCTGATCGACGCCGTAGCCCTTGGCGATGGCCGACAGGTTGACCGACACCTCGGGCTGCACCTTGCGCAGGGTGGTGCCGTCCAGCTCCAACAAGGCGGACTGGCCGACGGACTTCAGGGCCTGGGCGATGTCTGCGTCCGACGGGATCGGATCGCCGGGCTTCTTGGCGCCGAACCCCCACAGGTCGATCAACGGCGCGAGGGTCACGTCGAATTTCCCGCCGCTGAGTTGGTGAATGTCATTCGCCGCACTCAGCACCTGCGCAAAGGGGGCCGAGACCGTGACCGCTTCGGTCGACAGTGCCGCGTTGAACAGGCTGACTTCGGAGTTGGGATCCCAGTTCGACATCTTGCCGTTCACATCGGCCAGAACGGTCTCGATGCGGTCGACAAGGTCATCGGTGGTGGTGCCGTCCGGCGCATCCACGACCGTGATGTTATAGGTCGTGCCCATGGTCTTGCCGCTGATCTTCAGGGTCTCGGGGGTGTCGTCGAACAGGCAGCCTGCCAGCGGCAGGGTGGCGACGGCAAGAAGCAGGGCCGGGCGCATGGGAGAGCTCCGCGTTGGGGTTTTGCGCGATGTGTCACCAGACCCCTTGCAAGTCAAGCGGTTGAAATGTCCCGATCCGCGCCACTGGACCCGCGCCCAAGCCGGGCAAGTTGAAAATCATGCGGCTTTGGTCGCCATCGTCGCATGTTCAAATCCAAATGAGTCTGAAAGTATGGCAACTTGAAGCACGGACCCGCCCTTGCGGTCGGATGTTTCGCCACATACACGCCTCGACGGGTTTGCCGTAAGGGTATACCCGAGTATACAATAACGACGTAGCAATAGGTTCAGCCCGCCGAAAATGCCTCATCATGTGCTGAAGAAAGGTCTCGACCTGCCCATCGAGGGCGCGCCCGAGCCTCGTATCGACCTTGCCTCGCCCCCGACGGCCGTTGCCGTCATCGGGGATGACACCATTGGCCTGAAGCCCAAGATGCTGGTGGCCGAGGGCGACGAGGTTTCCCGTGGAACTCCGCTGTACTGCCACAAGGACAGCCCCGATGTGGTCTTCACCGCGCCGATGAGTGGCCGCGTGCGCGCCATCAATCGCGGCGCGCGCCGGGTGCTGCAAAGCGTGGTGATCGACGTCTCGGACGCCGAGGACACCGGGATTGACTTCGGGGCGGCCGATCCGGCCACGCTGGACCGCGATGCGGTGGCCGGCAAACTGCAGGCCTCGGGCCTGTGGACCTCGTTGCGCACGCGGCCCTATTCCAGGATCCCTGCTGCCGATACCACGCCTGCGGCGATCTTCGTGACCGCCATGGACAGCGAACCGCTGGCGCCCGACGCCCGGCTGGTGCTGGAGGGCGCGGTCGAGGATTTCCAGCGCGGACTGGTGGCGCTGACCCGGCTGACCGAAGGTCCGACCTATCTGTGCCAGGATCCGGGCGAGGATCTGTCCGGCGGCGTGGCCGGTGTTGAAACGCACGAGTTTTCGGGACCGCATCCGGCTGGGCTGGCCGGAACCCATATGCATTTCCTGATGCCGCCCAGCAACGACCGCGTGGTCTGGAGCATCGGCTATCAGGATGTGGTCGCCATCGGGCGGCTGTTCGCGACCGGCTTTCTCAACCCCGAGCGGGTGATTTCGCTGGCCGGACCGCGCGCCAAGGCGCCGCGGCTGCTGCGCACCACCATGGGCGCGGCGCTGGCCGATCTGATCGACGGCGAAATCGCGGGCGATGAGCCGGTGCGGGTCATTTCCGGATCGATCCTGACCGGGCGTTTGGGCGAGGGGCCTTTTGCCTTCCTGGGCCGCTATGCCCGTCAGGTGACGCTGATCACCGAAGATACCAAGAAGATGGTGCTGGGCTGGATCACACCGCAACCCACCAAATACGCAGTCCAGCCGGTGCTGGCCTCGGCGCTGGCGGGGGCGGGCAAACTGTTTGACCTGACCTCGAACATGAACGGTGGCCGCCGCGCCATGGTGCCCACCGGCACCTTCGAGACGCTGATGCCGCAGGACTTCCTGCCGACGCAACTGCTGCGCGCGCTTCTGGTCATGGACACCGACACCGCACAGCAACTTGGTGCACTGGAGCTGGACGAGGAAGACCTCGCGCTGTGCTCCTTTTCCTGCCCGGCCAAATATGAATACGGGCTCGCGCTGCGCGACAGTCTGGTCAAGATCGAGAAGGAGGGCTGAGCATGGGCATCCGCGCATACTTCGACCGGATCGAGCCGCTTTTCGAGAAGGGCGGCAAATACGAACGCTACTACCCGGTATTCGAAGCGATCGAGAGCTTCGCCTTCACCCCCAAGACCGTCACCACCGCCGCGCCGCACGCGCGCAGCTTCGTGGATATGAAGCGGATCATGACCTATGTGGTCATCGCCACGATCCCCTGCATCCTGATCGGCCTGTGGAACACGGGCTATCAGGCCAACGCGGCCATCGCATCGGGGCTGGACCCCAGCGGCTGGCGCGCCGCCATCGCCGGGATCTTCGGCTATAACCCGTCAAATCCGCTGGCGAATTTCGTCCACGGGCTGATGTACTTCCTGCCGATCTATATCGTCACGCTGGCGGTGGGTGGTTTCTGGGAGATCCTGTTCGCCACCGTGCGCCGGCACGAAGTGAATGAAGGTTTTCTCGTTACTTCAATGCTTTACACGCTGATCCTGCCGGCCTCGGCGCCGCTGTGGCAGGTCGCCCTGGGGATTTCCTTCGGGGTGGTGATCGGCAAGGAAGTCTTTGGCGGCACCGGCAAGAACTTCCTCAACCCTGCGCTGGTCGGGCGCGCCTTCCTGTATTTCGCCTATCCGGCGCAAATGTCGGGCGACTCGGTCTGGACCCCGGTGGACGGCTTCTCGGGCGCAACGGCGCTGGCGGTGTCGGCCTCGGAAGGCTACCAGGCGCTGGTCGGACACGGCATCACCTGGATGGACGCCTTCATCGGCACGATCCAGGGCTGTCTTGGCGAAACCTCGACCCTGGCGGCGATGCTGGGGCTGGCCTTCCTGCTGGCCACGCGGATTGCCAACTGGCGGCTGATCGTCGGCTGTCTGGGCGGCATGATCGCGTTTTCGACCCTGCTGAACCTGATCGGATCGGACAGCAACCCGATGTTCGCGATGCCGTGGTACTGGCATCTGGTGCTGGGCGGCTATGCCTTCGGTCTGGCCTTCATGGTGACCGAACCGGTCTCGGCCAGCCACACCAACATGGGCCGCTACATCTATGGCGCGCTGATCGGCTTCATGGTCGTGATGATCCGCGTCGTGAACCCGGCCTTCCCGGAAGGCATGATGCTTGCCATCCTGTTCGCCAACATCTTCGCGCCGCTCATCGACCACTTCGTCGTGCGCGCGAATATCGCAAGAAGGGCCAAGCGCCATGTCTGACATGTCCAATGACCCCAAGGGCGGATTCATCGCCCGGTTCAAGGCTCTGCCGACGGATTCCATTCCCAAGACCATCTTCGTGGCGGTCGCGGTCTGTCTTGTGGCCTCGATGATCGTCTCGGTCGCGGCGGTGTCGCTGCGCCCTGTGCAAGAGGCCAACAAGCTTCTCGACAAGCAGAAGAACATCCTGCAGGTCGCCGGGCTATACGAGGACGGCATGAACGTCGCCGACGCCTTCAGCCAGTTCGAACCGCGCGTGGTCGAGATCGAAACCGGCACCTACACCGATGTGGTGGACGCCACGACCTTCGACGACATTGGCGCGGCCTCCGATCCGGCCATGTCGGTGGAATTGGACGACGATCCGGCCGGCATTGGCCGCCAGGGCAAATACGCCACCGTCTATCTGCTGAAAGACGACGCCGGGAACCTCGACAAGGTGATCCTGCCGATCTACGGCTACGGCCTGTGGTCGACGCTGTACGGTTTCATCGCGCTGGAAGAGAACGGCAACGACATCTACGGCCTGCAGTTCTATGACCACGCCGAGACCCCCGGTCTGGGCGGCGAAGTGGACAACCCGCGCTGGAAAACCCAGTGGAGCGGCAAGAAGCTGCGCGACGACCAGGGCGATCTGAAAATCACCGTCTCCAAGACCACGGCCACCGGCCAGGAAGACTATCACGTCGATGCATTGGCCGGTGCGACGCTGACCTCGGTCGGTGTGGACAATCTGGTGCGCTTCTGGATGGGGCAGCAGGGCTTTGCGCCCTACCTTGAAAATCTGGCCGGGGGGAACGTGTAATGGCCCAGAAGACAAAGGAACTCCTTGTCGATCCGTTGGTCGACAACAACCCGATCACCCTGCAGGTTCTGGGCATCTGTTCCGCTCTGGCGGTGACGTCCTCGCTGCAGGTGGCCTTCGTGATGACCTTGGCGGTGACGGCTGTGACCGGCCTGTCGAGCTTCTTCATCTCGACCCTGCGCAATCATATCCCCAGTTCGATCCGGATCATCGTGCAGATGGTCATCATCGCCTCGCTGGTGATCCTGGTGGACCAGATCCTGAAAGCCTATGCCTTCCAGATCTCGAAAACCTTGTCGGTCTTCGTGGGCCTGATCATCACCAACTGCATCGTGATGGGCCGGGCCGAGGCCTTTGCCATGAAGAACCCGCCGGTCGCCTCGCTGATCGACGGCATCGGCAACGGGCTGGGCTATGGCCTGATCCTGATGCTGGTCGGCGTGATCCGCGAGTTGTTCGGCTCGGGCAGCCTGTTTGGCGTGACCATCCTGCAGACCGTGAACAACGGCGGATGGTATGTCCCCAACGGCCTGCTGCTGCTGCCGCCGTCGGCCTTCTTCGTCATCGGTCTTCTGATCTGGGCCTTCCGCAGCTGGAAGCCGGAACAGGTCGAGGCGCGTGAGTACAAGATCCAAAGCGTGGAGGCCCACTGATGGATGGCCTGTTGTCACTCGCCGTAAAGGCGATTTTCGTTGAAAACCTGGCGCTTTCCTTCTTCCTGGGCATGTGTACCTTCATCGCCGTGTCGAAGAAGATCACGACCGCTTTGGGACTTGGCATCTCGGTTATCGTCGTGCAGGCGATCACGGTGCCCGCCAACAACCTGATCCTGACCTATCTGCTGGCCCCCGGTGCCCTTGGCTGGGCCGGATTTCCGGATGTGGACCTGACCTTCCTTGGCCTGATCTCCTATATCGGCGTGATCGCGGCCATGGTGCAGATCCTTGAAATGGTGCTCGATCGCTTCTTCCCGCCGCTCTACAACGCGCTGGGGATCTTCCTGCCGCTGATCACGGTGAACTGCGCCATTCTGGGCGGCTCGCTGTTCATGGTGGAACGGGACTACAACTTCCCGGAATCGGTCACCTACGGCATCGCCTCGGGCATCGGCTGGGCCCTGGCCATCACCGCCATGGCCGGGGTGCGCGAGAAGCTGAAATACTCCGACATTCCGGACGGGCTTCAGGGCCTTGGCATCACCTTCATCACCGCGGGATTGATGGCCATGGGCTTCATGTCCTTCTCGGGCGTCAAACTGTAAGGAGCGGCGCAGATGGCAACGTTTACTCTCGGCGTTTTCCTGTTCACCATCATCGTGCTGGGGCTGGTGTCGGTCATCCTGTTCGCCCGGTCGCGGCTGGTGTCCAGTGGCAACGTCAACATCACCATCAACGGTGAAAAGACCATTTCCGTGCCCTCGGGCGGCAAGCTGCTGCAGACCCTGGCGGCGGAAAAGCTGTTCGTCCCCTCGGCCTGCGGCGGCGGTGGCACCTGTGCCCAGTGCCGGGTGAAGGTGCATTCCGGAGGCGGGTCGATCCTGCCCACGGAAGAAGGCCATATCACCAAGCGCGAGGCCGCCTGCGGCGACCGCCTGTCGTGCCAGGTGGCGGTCAAGCAGGACATGGACATCGAGGTTCCCGAAGAGGTCTTCGGCGTCAAGAAATGGCGCTGCAAGGTGCGGTCCAACGACAACGTCGCGACCTTCATCAAGGAATTGGTGCTGGAACTGCCCAGCGGCGAACATGTCAACTTCCGCGCCGGGGGCTACATCCAGATCGAATGCCCGCCCTACGAGCTGTCGTACAAGGAATTCGACGTCGCCGAGGAATACCATCCCGACTGGGACCGGTTCAAGATCTGGGACGTGACCTCGAAGGTCAACGAGACGGTCGAGCGCGCCTATTCGATGGCCAACTATCCGGAGGAAGAGGGCATCATCATGCTCAACGTCCGGATCGCCTCGCCGCCGCCGGGCTCCACCGGCATTCCGGCGGGCAAGATGTCGTCCTATATCTTCAACCTGAAACCCGGCGACGAGGTCACCATCTCGGGTCCGTTCGGCGAATTCTTCGCCCGCGACACCGAGAAGGAAATGATCTTCGTGGGCGGCGGCGCCGGCATGGCGCCGATGCGCAGCCATATCTTCGACCAGCTCAAGCGTCTCAAGACCAAGCGCAAGATCAGCTTCTGGTATGGCGCGCGGTCCAAGCGCGAGATGTTCTATGTGGAGGATTTCGACGGTCTGGCAGCCGAGAACCCGAACTTCGAATGGCATGTGGCCCTGTCGGACGCGCTGCCCGAGGACGAATGGACGGGCTACACCGGCTTCATCCACAACGTTCTGTTCGACGAGTATCTCAAGAACCATCCGGCGCCCGAAGATTGCGAATACTACATGTGCGGTCCGCCCATCATGAACCAGTCGGTCATCAACATGCTGCTGGATCTGGGTGTGGATCGCGAAGACATCATGCTGGACGATTTCGGCGGTTGAACATCAAAGGCGCTCCGGATCGGAGCGCCTTTTTCTTTATTCGGCGGCCTGGGCATGGCGGTGTCGGCGCAACACCCCCAAGCCGATCAGTGCGGTCAGAAGAAGCGCGGCGGGCGCGGGCAGGGGAACTTCCGACACCCCCAGTTCCAGACCTTCGGCATCCCCCGAGATCGACAGCGGCGTGTCATACGGGTAGGGCGACAGGGTTTTTACGACACCGTGGCCCGATGACGTGGTGACAGTCTCCAGCCCGAGCGCCGCCAGAACACCTGTATTTGTACTGAAATAGTTCTCGAACAGCGCCGTCGCCTGCGCCCCGGTGGTGCCCGGCGTCAGCGAAATTGAATGGCTGATCGACCCCAGATAACTGGTGAACCCGACGCTTGCCAGATAACCTGTCACCACATTCTCGGTAAACCGATAGCTCAACTTCTGCCGCTTGGTCTCTTTGCCGAACAGATCGCGGCTGATCTGGGTCATCGTATCGGATTCTTTGAGCTTGATGGATTTGAACTTCAGGATCTTTGCGCCCGGTGCATGCATTTCGACCTTGTCGCCGTTGATCGTGGCGGTCACGCCCACCGGTTTGGTTCCCGACGGAAACCTCTTTGCGGCGTCGATGGCGTCTTTCACGGCCTTGGCCTTTTCAGCCTTGGTCATGCCGGTATCGATTGGCGCCGTCCCCTTGTAGCGTTTCTTTAGGTAGCGAAACTCGATCAGTACGGTTCCGTTTGCGCCTTTACCGGCTTCTGTCGGCACTTCGGCATCAATTTCAATGTTGTGATTGTCGGCGAAGGCCATTGTTGTGCACAGCCACGTCACGGCCAGCACAGCGAGCACGGTTTGGTGTTTTGACATGATTTTTCCCCCACAAGCTTTTGCGCATTCAATCGGGCCTGTTGCTTGGTCCGACAAGCATACCACAACCGGAGGTACGATGTTGCAGTGCCGTGCAATGGCGCGTTCCAGGGTGGGCGTTCGGCACGCCGGTCCATCATCAGCGTAGCGGGCCTTTGGGCCGGACTGTGGCCTATTGGCGCCGGGGTGGCTTGCGGCCCCAAGCCGATGCTATGCTGGCTGTAACTCTGTTGCCCTGGGCAAAAGGTTAAATCGTGAAACGCCTGTTCCTGCCGGTCGCCCTTCTGGTCCTGATCTTCGCTTTCTGGCAAAGCTCGGACGTTCAGACCATCGCCGCAGGCGTGGCGATCTTCCTGTTCGGCATGATGATGCTGGAGGACGGCTTCAAGGCGCTTGGCGGTGGTATGCTGGAACGGATGCTGGCCGGGGCGACCAGATCCACGCCACGGGCGCTGCTGTTCGGCATCGTCTCGACCACCCTGCTGCAATCCAGCTCGCTGGTGTCGGTGCTGACGATTTCCTTCCTCAGCGCCGGGCTGATCTCGCTGATCGGCGGGGTGGGGATCATCCTGGGCGCCAATATCGGCACCACCACCGGCGCCTGGCTGGTGGCGGGACTTGGGCTGAAGGTCAATATCTCGGCCTATGCGATGCCGATGCTGGCGATCAGCATCGTGCTGGTGTTCCAGAAGAACAAGCTGCTGCGCGGGGGCGGCTATGTGCTGGCCGGCATGGGGTTCCTGTTTCTCGGCATCCACTACATGAAAGAGGGCTTCGACGCGGTCAGCGCCCAGATCGACCTGTCGAAATTCGCGCTGGCCGGGGTGCTGGGGTTGGCGGTCTATACGTTGGTGGGCACGGCGGCGACCGTGGTGATGCAGTCCAGCCATGCCACCATGGTGCTGATCCTGACGGCCCTGTCGGCGGGGCAGATTACCTATGACAATGCCCTGGCGCTGGCCATCGGCTCCAACATCGGTACCACGATCACGGCGGTGCTGGGGGCGCTGGGGGCCAATTACCAGGGGCAACGCCTGGCACTGGCGCATCTGATCTTCAACGTCACCACGGCCATCGTCGCACTGGCTCTGATTGTACCCCTGCGCGAAGTGGTCGATGCCATCGCGGGGCTGGTCGGGATCGCCGAAGATGACTACGCGCTGAAATTGGCGGTGTTCCACACGATCTTCAATGTCATGGGCGTGGCGATGACGCTGCCGCTGCTGCACCAACTTGTGCGGTTCCTGGAGCACCGCATTTCGGACAAGATGCCCGGCGTCAGCCAGCCGCATTTCCTGAACGCCTCGGTGGCGGAGTTCCCGCAGACCCTGGAACCCGCCCTGCGCAACGAGATCATCCACCTGTACGACAATGCCGTGTCGCTGATCCTGAAGGGGCTGAACCTGCCGCGGGACGAGGTGTTCGCCAACAAGGACCTTGAGGCCGTGGTGCGCGACAACCGCACCCAGGTCGATCTGGACCTGGCATTGGATTACGAGCGCCGGATCAAGACCCTGCATGCGGCCATCGTCGACTATGCCTCGCGCGCGGGCGAGGACAACACCAACCCGGCAATGACCGACAAGATCCAGTTGCTGCGCGAGGCGGCCAACAGCATCGTCGCCGCAGTCAAATCGGTCAAACATCTGCACAAGAACATCGACCGCTACACCACTCACCCTCAGGGCACCGTGACCACGATCTACGACGGTTTGCGGGCCGAGATCGCCCGGATTCTGGTGGAAATCGACGCGCTGGCCAAATCGGAGCCGGGCGAGCGAAGCTCGCTCTGGCTGGATCAGGAGCGTGCCGAGATCGAGGAGGACGCGCGCTCGCGCACCCTTCGCGTCGACGCGCTGATCCGCAGCCGGCAATTGGCGCCGCTGGCGGCCACGTCCTTCCTGAACGATTCGACCTACGCCTATGACGCCATGCGCGAGTTGATTGCCGTGGCGCAGGGTCTGTATGCCGAACAGGATTCCGCCCTGGCCGAGGTCGAGGGGCTGCTGGTTCTGGAAGACGACGAACTGGACGAGTCCGATACAGACGATACCTTGTCGCAGGATGAGGGCGACGGGACCAACAAAACTGTCACAGAACCCGGCTAGACTGTCAGCGGGGAGTTCTGGTCGGGAGAAAGATCATGGGGCTCAAGAAACTTGCCGGACGGGTCGAAGACTATCGCGACCGCGTCAAACAGGGCAAGGCGGACAAGATCAAGCCGCAACACGTTGAACATGTTCTGGATCGTCTGCGCCGCAAGGAAGCCGATCTGACGGACAAGCTGGATCATGCCCACGGCACGCATGACAAGGACCGGTTGAAGCGCAAGCTGCGTGTCGCCCGCAAGCATATCGAGCGGGCCGAATGGTTGTTGAAGGAAGTCACCTGACATCTGGCACGGCCATCGGCGGTGCGGTGTCGATGGTAGGCCCGGCAGGACTTGAACCCGCAACCAAAGCGTTATGAGCGCTCTGCTCTAACCAATTGAGCTACAGGCCCCCAATGGCGAGGCTATCCCTAGCAGATGGCGATGCCGCGTCAAGCGGTGCGCGGGGGCGGTCTGTGGCTTTCCTTTTCGGTCCCGTTGCGGTACGGGCAGGCGCAGAAAACGCCTTGAAAGGATCACGGATATGAGCGCTGGCAAAGAGGCCCTGACCTATGCGCAGGCTGGTGTGGATATTGACGCCGGAAACGCGCTGGTCGAACGGATCAAGCCCGCCGCCAAGGCCACCAACCGCCCCGGCGTGATGGCGGGGCTGGGCGGCTTCGGCGCGTTGTTCGACCTCAAGGCCGCGGGCTATTCCGACCCGGTGCTGGTGGCGGCCACCGACGGGGTGGGCACCAAGCTGCGGATCGCCATCGACACCGGGATGGTCGACACCATCGGCATCGATCTTGTGGCGATGTGCGTCAACGACCTGGTGTGCCAGGGGGCCGAGCCGCTGTTCTTCCTGGACTATTTCGCCTCCGGCAAGCTGGACACCGATGCGGCGGCCACCATCATCGAAGGCATCGCGGCGGGCTGCAAGGGCTCGGGTGCGGCGCTGATCGGCGGCGAGACCGCCGAGATGCCGGGCATGTATGCGGCGGGCGATTTCGACCTTGCGGGCTTTGCCGTGGGCGCCATGGAGCGCGGCCAGAGCCTGCCTGCGGGTGTGGCCGAGGGCGACGTGTTGCTGGGGCTGGCCTCGGATGGGGTGCATTCCAACGGCTATTCGCTGGTGCGCGCCATCGTGGAACGCGCCGGGCTGGGCTGGGACGATCCCGCCCCCTTTGCTCCCGACCTGTCGCTGGGCGAGGCGCTGCTGGCGCCGACGCGCCTGTATGTGCAGCCGGCGCTGGCCGCGATCCACTCGGGCGGTGTGCATGGGCTGGCCCATATCACCGGCGGCGGCCTGACCGAGAACCTGCCGCGGGTGCTTCCCGACGGGCTGGGGGCCGAGGTTGACCTGTCGTCCTGGACCCTGCCGGACATCTTTGCCTGGCTGGCCGCCGAAGGACGGATCGAGATTTCCGAGATCCTGAAGACCTTCAACGCCGGGATCGGCATGGTTCTGGTGGTGGACAAGGATCAGGCAGAGACTCTGCAAGCGGTGCTGACCGGTGCGGGCGAAGCCGTCTCCCGGCTGGGCCATGTCGTGGCGGGTACGGGTGTGCGCTATACCGGGACGCTGGCGTGACCCGAAAGGTTGCCATCCTGATTTCGGGCGGCGGCTCCAACATGGTGTCGCTGGTCCGGTCCATGACCGGCGATCATCCGGCGCGGCCCTCGCTGGTGTTGTCGAACCGGCCTGATGCGGGCGGCTTGCTCAAGGCGGCCGATCTGGGGGTCACCACGGCAGTAGTGGATCACAAGCCCTATGGCTCCAACCGCGAGGGTTTCGAGGCCGAGTTGATCGCCGCGATCGAGGCCTCCGAGGCCGATCTGGTCTGCCTGGCCGGTTTCATGCGTGTGCTGACGCCCTATTTCGTCGGGCATTGGGCCGGGCGGATGCTGAACATCCATCCTTCGCTGCTGCCCAAGTACAAGGGTCTGCACACCCATGCGCGCGCGCTGGAGGCCGGCGATACCGAGCACGGCTGTTCGGTGCATGAGGTCACCGCAGAACTCGACGGCGGCCCGATCCTGGGGCAGGCGCGCCTGCCGATCCTGTCCGGTGACACCCCCGACACGCTGGCGGCCCGCGTTCTGCCGCTGGAACATCGGCTCTATCCGGCGGTCCTGCGCCGCTATGCCACCGGCGACCGCACCCCGATCCTGCTGACGACCGCCGACGCCTGAGCGGCCAATGGTTACCGGCGCAAGCGTGACGCATTGCCATTGTGCAATGACGCACTATGCTGGCGGGTCTGTAACCAGGGACCAGACTGCCAGTAATGAGAACACTTCTGACGACGCAAGAGCTGGCCGACTTCTGCAAGGAAGCCGCGCAGCACCCATATGTCACCATCGACACCGAGTTCCTTCGCGAACGGACCTATTATTCCCAGCTGTGCCTCGTGCAACTGGCCTATCCGGGCGAGGGCGACGAGAACGCGGTTCTGGTGGATCCGTTGTCGAAGGAACTTTCGCTGGACCCGCTGTACGATCTGTTTCGCGACACCTCGGTGGTCAAGGTGTTCCACGCGGCGCGGCAGGATCTGGAAATCTTCTGGTTCGACGGCAAGGTGTTCCCCGATCCGCTGTTCGACACACAGGTCGCGGCCATGGTCTGCGGCTTCGGCGAGCAGGTCGGCTATGAGACGCTGGTCAAGAAGATTGCGCGGGACTCGGTAGACAAGTCCTCGCGCTTCACCGACTGGAGCCGCCGGCCCCTGTCAGAGGCCCAGAAGACCTATGCCCTGGCCGATGTCACCCATCTGCGGGTGATCTACGAGGAACTGGCCGCGCAACTGAAGAAGAAGGGCCGCGAGGCCTGGGTGACTGAAGAAATCACCACGCTGACCCAGCCCGAAACCTATGAAATCCAGCCGTCCGAGGCCTGGCGCAGGGTCAAGACGCGCACCACCTCGGGGCGGTTCATGGCCATCGTGCAGGCGCTGGCCGAATTCCGCGAAACCTATGCACAGACCAACAACGTGCCGCGCAACCGGGTGTTCAAGGATGACGCGCTTGTGGAACTGGCTTCGGCCAAACCGCAGTCGCCGGGCGATCTCTCGAAACTGCGGCTGCTGCTGCGCGATGCCCGCAAGGGGCCGATTTCCGAAGGGATCATCGCGGCGGTGAAGAAGGGGTTGGAGATGGCCCCTGAGGACGCCCCCAAGCCCGATCGGTCGCGCGAAAAGCTGCTGGTCAACCCGGCGGTGGCCGATCTTCTGCGGGTTCTGCTGAAGGCCAAGTCCGAGGCTGCGGGCGTGGCCCAGAAGATGATCGCGACCACATCCGACCTGGACCTGATCGCCGCGGGCGAGCGCGACGTGGGCGCTCTGCGTGGCTGGCGCAACGAGGTTTTCGGCAAGGATGCAATGCTGCTGTGCGACGAGAAGATCGCGCTGACGGCCAAGGGCACCACAGTGAAAATCATCGCGCTCTGACGCCCGCGACATTGTCCTACACATGAAAAAGCCCGGCGATTGCCGGGCTTTCCTGTCTGGTCAGGGGGCCAGGATCACTTGGGCAGCGGCCCGATCATCATGACCATCTGGCGGCCTTCCATCTTGGGCATGTTTTCGACCTTGCCCAATTCCTTGACGTCTTCGGCCACGCGATGCAGCAGTTCACGGCCAAGGTTCTGGTGCGCCATTTCGCGGCCCCGGAAGCGCAGGGTGATTTTCACCTTGTCGCCGTTTTCCAGAAACTTGAAGACGTTGCGCATTTTCACGTCATAGTCGTGCGTGTCGGTGTTGGGACGGAATTTGACTTCCTTGACCTCGATCACCTTCTGCTTCTTGCGCGCTTCGCTCTCACGTTTCTGCTGTTCATATTTGAACTTGCCGAAATCCATAATCTTGCAGACCGGCGGCGTGGCATTGGGGGAGATCTCGACCAGATCCAGACCGGCACGGGCGGCCAGTTCCATCCCGCGCGTGGGTGTGGTCAGGCCCACGTTCTCACCTTCGGCTCCGATCAGTCGTATTTCGGCTGCACGGATGCGGTCGTTTACGCGGGGGCCAGTGTCACGTTGCGGCGGGGCGTTGTGGGGTCTGCGGGCTATTTTGTTGTTCCTTCAACAGCTCAAATGCGAGGTCGCAGATTACGTCCCAAGCCCCAATGACGCAAGGATCATTTTGGCCCGAACCCCTTGGGAAACACGGGGTCTGGCAGCTTTCTGGTGCGGGCGTGGCGGAAAACCCCGACGCAGGCTGTCGCCCAGCCCTGAGGGGGGCTGTTCAAGCCCTGCGCGAATCGTCGGGACACGGAAAGGGGCGCCCCGCCGGGACGCCCCTGAGGTCGTGAATTGTGGCCTGGATCAGCCGACGAAGGCCTTTTCGACCACGTATTCGGCGGGTTCGGAATTGGCGCCCTCGCGCAGGCCGTGGCCCTCAAGGATGCGCTTGATGTCCAGGTTCAGGCCCATCGAGCCGCAGACCATGGCGCGATCGGTCTCTGCCGAGATGCCGTCGATGCCGAGATCCTTGAACAGTGTGCCGTTTTCCAGCAGGTCGGTGATCCGGCCCATCTTGGGGCTGTCCTCGCGGGTGGTGGTCGGATAGTAGACCAGCTTTTTCAGACCGTCGCCCAGAAGTTCCTGCATCATTTCGTCTTCGTGCAGATGCTGGATCAGGTTCTTCGAATAGGTCAATTCGGCGGCTTCGCGGCAGGTATGAGTGACGATGACCTGGTCATAGTCCTCATAGGTCTGCGGATCGCGCAGCAGCGAGGCGAAAGGCGCAAAGCCGGTGCCTGTCGAGAAGAACCACAGCCGCTTGCCGGGCAGCAACGCATCATGCACCAGCGTGCCCACGGGCTTGGGCCGCAGGATGATCTCGTCACCCTTCTTGATGTGTTGCAGCTTCGAGGTCAGCGGGCCGTCCTGCACCTTGATCGAATAGAACTCCAGCTCGTCATCCCAGGACGGCGAGGCGATGGAATAGGCGCGCAGCAGCGGCTTCTGGCGGCCGGTCTTGGGGTCGGGATCGCCCATCAGGCCGATCATCACGAATTCGCCCGAGCGGAAGCGCAGGGTCGGCGGCCGGGTCACGCGGAAGCGGAACAGACGGTCGGTGTAATGCTCCACATCCAGAACGGTCTGGGCGTCGGGCAGGGTTTTGATCGGTGTGGCGTCGGTCACTTTGGTCTGTTCATTCATTACTGTCGAAGCCGGGCAATGGCCCGGCTCTCCCATAACCGTTTTGCGATATGTTTCCTAGGGCGGATCAGGCGCGCAGGCGCGACTGATAGTCGTGGGCGGTCCAGTCGGCGCGGAAAGCCCATTGGTCTGCCGGCTGGCGTTCGGCCAGCGCGTCGTCGATCTCGACCTCGTCGAACCCGGACCGGCGAGCCATGGCGTATTGATCGGCCAGCACATGGCCCCTGGCGCGCAGACGGCCCGCAAACCCCATGTTGCGCAGACGCCTCGCCAGGGTGAAGCCCCGGCCATCGGCGAAGCTGGGAAAATCCACCCGGATCAGGTCGATGGTGGCCAGATGCGGACGCAGCTCTTCGGGGTTGGCATCGCTGGACAGGTCCACGGCCAGGGAGGCGGCCGCATGCCGGTCTTCCAGATCGGCGGCGGCGACAAAGCCATGGGTCCAGTCTTCGCCGGCAAAGCCGGTGTCGGTGACGATCACGCTCATGCGACGTTTCCTTCCTTCAGGGGGCCCCGGACGAACTTGCCGTCCACGATATGGATCCCGCATTCTTCCTTTTGCTCACCGCGCCAGCGCCCCGAACGGGGATCCTCGCCGGGTTTGACCGGGCTGGTGCAGGGGGCGCAGCCGATCGAGGGATAGCCCCGCGCCACCAGCGGATGCCGGGGCAGGCGGTTGTTGATCATGTAGTCCTGCACATCACCGGGCGCCCAATGGGCCAGCGGATTGATCTTCAGCCGCGTATCGCCGTCGGCCTCGAAGAAGTCCAGCGCCGCGCGGGTGCCGGACTGAAACCGCTTGCGCCCGGTGATCCAGGCGTCGAACCCGTCCAGCGCGTTTTCCAGCGGCTGGGTCTTGCGCAGGTCGCAGCAGGCGTCGGTATCGCGCGTGTGCAGGGTGTTGTCGCGGTCATGGGTGGCCAGGTCGACGGCCCGCGCGCGGATGATGCGCAGATCGGTCAGGCCCAGCTTTTCAGCCACCTCGCGCTGATACTCCAGCGTTTCGGGAAACAGCATCATCGTGTCGATGAACAGCACCGGCGTGGTGCGGTCGATCACCGCCACCAGATGCAGCAGCGCCACCGATTCCGCGCCGAAGCTGGAGACCATGGCCACGCGCCCGACCTGCGGGTCGGACAGGGCGCGCTCCAGCACGGCGGTGGCCGAGTGGTGCTTGTAGCGTCGGTTCAGATGCGCGACGCGTTCGGCCACCGGGGCGAGGGGGGCTTCAAGCGGCACGCGCCCGTCCCCCTTGTTCCTCGCCATATAGCGCAGTCTTGAAGGGCGCCATGCCAGTGCGGTTGTAGGTCTCCAGGAAGGTTTCCTCGGGGGATTCCCGCTCTTCCAGATAGGCCAGCAGCAGGCGTTCGATGGCCGGGACGATCTCGTCATAGGCGAAACCGGGGCCGGTGCGGGTGCCGATGGCGGCGGTCTCGGTGCCGTCGCCGCCCAGCGTGATCTGGTAGTTTTCGACACCGGCGCGGTCCAGACCCAGAATGCCGATGTGGCCCACATGGTGATGGCCGCAGGCGTTGATGCAGCCCGAGATCTTGATCTTCAGCGCGCCCACTTCGTGTTCGATCTTCAGCGCGTCCACGCGTTCGGCGATCTTCTGCGCAACCGGGATCGAGCGGGCTGTGGCCAGCGCGCAGTAATCCATGCCGGGGCAGGCGATGATGTCCGAAGCCAGCCCGACATTGGCGGTGCCCAGACCGGCGCCGCGCAGGGCGGCGTGCAGGGCGGGCAGGTCGGACTTGTGCACGTGCGGCAGCACCACGTTCTGTTCGTGGCTGATGCGCAACTCGTCATGGGCGTATTGCTTGGCCAGATCGGCCAGCAGGCGCATCTGGTCCGAGGTCGCGTCGCCCGGCGTTTCGCCGTGGGCCTTCAGCGACACGGTGACGATGGCATAGCCTTCGGCCTTATGCGCGGTCAGGTTGGTATCGGCCCAGGACCGGAACACCGGGTCGGCGTCGTAGGCCTTGTCGAAAGCCTCGGTTTCGGCCTGCTTGAACGCGGGGGCCGCGAATTGTGCTTCGATCGCCGCCAGATGCTTTTGATCGACGCCCGAGAAGGCCGGGCGGATCTCGGCGAAACGGGCCTCGACCAACTCGCGGATCTTGTCCAGACCGTTTTCATGGACGGTGATCTTGATGCGCGCCTTGTACTTGTTATCGCGGCGGCCCAGCAGGTTGTAGACGCTGACGATGGCCTCGCAATAGGGCAGCAGGTCGGCTTGCGGCAGGAAGTCCCGGATCACCTTGCCGACCATCGGGGTGCGGCCCAGACCGCCACCGACGATCACTTCGAAACCCGCTTCGCCGGCGTCATTGCGCACCATGCGCAGCCCGATGTCATGGGCCTTGGTGACGGCGCGGTCGGTGGGGCTGCCGGTGATGGCGATCTTGAACTTGCGCGGCAGGAACTGGAATTCCGGGTGGTCGGTGGACCACTGCCGCAGCAGCTCGGCCACCGGGCGCGGGTCGGCGATCTCGTCGGCGGCAGCGCCGGCGAAATGGTCTGAGGTCACGTTGCGGATGGTGTTGCCGCTGGTCTGGATGGCGTGCATTTCCACATCGGCCAGCGCCGACAGCATGTCCGGCACATCGCCCAGCTTGGGCCAGTTGTACTGAATGTTCTGGCGGGTGGTGAAATGGCCATAGCCCTTGTCATAGGTGTCGGCCAGATAGGCCAGCTGGCGCATCTTGGCGCTGTCCAGCGTGCCGTAGGGAATGGCGACCCGCAGCATGTAGGCGTGCAGTTGCAGGTACAGGCCGTTCATCAGGCGCAGCGGGCGGAATTCATCTTCGGTCAGCGATCCGTCAAGGCGGCGTTCCACCTGTCCGCGGAACTGGGCCACCCGGGAGCGCACGAAGGCTTCGTCGAACTCGTTGTAGGTATACATCTGGGACTCTCCTGGACGGTGGCTCAGGCGCGGGCTTCGGAAGCCTGCTTGCCGTGGCGATAGTTGGACGGACCCTTGGCGCGGAACACTTCGCGGAAGTGCACAGGCTCGGGACCCTTGGCGCCGGGGCGGGCATCGGCCAGATAGGCGCCGACGATGATGTCGCCCTGACGCGAGGCCTCGATCAGGCGGATCTCGGCATGGGCCTCGTCCTCGATCAGTTCGGCCTCGGCGTGGTCGCGGCTCCAGCGGTCATCAGCTGTCAGATAGACCACGTCGCCATCGCGCAGATCATTGGCGGTGACGACCTTGGGGGTAAACTTGCGGCTCATTGGATCATGTCCTTCTGAGTAATCTTCAACTTTGCGGCGCGGAGGCCTGTGCAATAATCGGGGCGGATCGGGCAACATCGTCCCGACGGCGCGGCCCGACCGTGCAGCGCACGGCGCGTCTGGGCAGGCTCTGGGATCGGGCAATGATGCATCTGGCGTCCGGGTTCAAGGGTTTCTGCGGTGCAATATAGAATAATGTTCTTGGTTTTGGATAGATATCGCGGATAATAAGAACGTGTGTCCTTTGATCCTGCGATCCATGGACCATTGGTTCGGAAAATGAGGGTGTGCAGAATGTCGGTCCGTCTGGATGAGCTTGATCGGAAAATTCTTGCCGAACTGCAAGAGGATGCGTCGCGCACGCTGGATGAAATTGCCCGCCGTGTGGGGTCGTCCAAGACCCCGGTGTGGAACCGCATCCGCAAATTGCGCGAGGCCGGGGTGATCGGCAAGACCACCGCGATCCTGGACCCTGACGCCCTGGGGCTTGAAGCCTGTTTCTTCGTCCTGATCCGCACGTCCGAGCATGAGGCCGACTGGCAGCAGAAGTTCCTGGCCACCCTGCGCGCGCGCCCCGAGGTGATGGAAGCGCATCGGCTGGCCGGGGACATCGACTATATCCTCAAGGTGCAGGTCGCCAACGCCCGCGCCTATGACGTGTTCTATCAGGCGCTGATCTCCGAGGTGAAAATCTTCAACGTCACCGCCCTGCTGTCGATGGAGCGGATCAAGGACACCACGGCCTTGCCGGTGTGGCCGGCTCAGACCGAGACCAGCAGCGACGGGTAGCCGTGGAAGTGATAGCTGTCGGCGTAGCGCGGTAGCGCGGCCAGGGTCAACTTGGGACAGCGGGCAAACAGCACCTCCAGCGCGATGCGCATTTCCAGCCGGGCCAGCGGCGCCCCCAGACAGAAATGCACCCCGGCGCCAAAGCTGGTCAGAAGCGGCCCTTTCCGGCCGGGGCGAAATTCGGCCGGGGCGTCATAGGCCGCCGGGTCGCGATTTGCCGCGCCCAGCACGCAGGCGATCTCATCGCCCGGCGCCAGGGTCGCGCCGCCGATCTCGACCGGGCACTGGGCATAGCGGGTGAAGATGTGCAGGGGCGGATCGATGCGCAAGCATTCCTCGACCATGGCTTCCGAGGTCTCGGGCCGCGTCCAGACGCCCGGTTGGCCGGTGGCCAACAACGTCGTCACGGCGTTGCCCAGGGCGCTGACCGTGGCCTCGTGCCCGGCGTTCAGCAGCAGGATGGACAGGGCGACGATTTCGTCGGCGCTCAGATGGTCGGCATCCTGCGCTGCGCAAAGCGCGCTCAGCAACCCGCCATCAGGCTGCGCGGATTTCCCGGCCAGTACGTCCCGCAGCCAAGCTGAGAACTCCGCCGTGGCGGTATTGGCCGCGTCCTCGGCCACGCGGTCGACACGGGCCTGATACATGGCCACCATGGCATGCGACCAGTCCAGAAGCTGGCCGCGATGGGCCGGATCAATGCCCAGAAGCCGGGCAATCACGATCACCGGCACCTGGCTGCAATAGGTCGCCATCAGGTCAAAGGGCTGGTCCGGGAAACGGTCGATCAGATCGTGACACAGGGCGGTGATCTCGGGCGCCATGCCCCGGATGCGCCCGGTGGTGAAGGCGCGCAGCACCAGCTTGCGCAGGCGGGCATGGGCCGGGCCTTCGAGGCTGAGCAGGGAGTGCCGTTCGACGGCGGCGAAATCATCCAGATGCGGCGCAAAGCCCGGCAGGCCATCGGGCGGTACCCGCGCAAGATCGGGATGCTTCAGCGCCGCCATGACGCTGTCGTGGCTCAGCAGCGCTGGCATTTCGTAGTCGTCCCACCAGATCGCCGATCCGGTGGCGCGGGCCCGGTCATAGAACGCATAGGGATTCTGCACGAAATCGGGATCGCGGGGCGATTGGGAAAAGCTGTGCATCGGGCCTCCGGTCTGGCTGCCGTCCTGTTTGCTGGGCCTTGCGGCGGGGCGCAAGTCCTGCTTCCCTTTGGCAACCACACTTGGGGCGGTCCATGAAACCGAAGTCTCTGACGCGCATCGTGATCTTCGTGCTGTTCCTACTGGGCGGCGCGGCCACGGGGCTGAGCGTCTGGTGGCTGTCCTACGAGGCCGCCCTGCGCGGGGTCGCGGAACGGGGCGAGGCGGATCTGGCCCTGGCCTCGGGTCGCTTCATCGGGCAATTGCAGCGATTTCAGGAACTGGCGGTGCTGATCTCGGATCACCCGACACTGGCGGCACGGCTGCGGGCCGGGGATGCGGCCTCGTCCGAGCTGTCCGCCGATGCGGGGGCGCTGCTGCTGTCGGTGGCCGACAAGACCGGGGTCTACAACATCATCCTGCTGGATCAGTTGGGGCGCATTCAGGCCGCCGCCCACCCGCAAGCGGCCGCACGGATCGATCACGTCGACCAAAGCTACTTCCAGCGGGCCATGAGCGGGGCGTTGGGAACTTACCATTCGGTCCTGCCGGGCGAGAGCCGCCGCAGTTTCTCGGTCGCGGCGCCGGTGCACGGGGTGGGCGGGCCGCCGCTGGGCGCGGTGGTGGTGGTGGCCGACATCGAAAGCACCGAGGCCGAGTGGCGCGGCGACGCCCCGGTGGTCATGTTCCGCGACGAATTGGGCGTGGTCTTCCTGTCGTCCCGCAGCGAGTTGGTGCTGACCCGCGACCTGTCGGTGCCGCTGCCGCGCGCGTTGTCGGCCAGCTATGACCCCGATCACCTGAAACCTTTTCCGGACTACCGCAGCCGCATGGTCGGGGAGTTCGAGGTCTGGAACATCAACTCTGGCCCCTATGTACCTGAAACAGCGATACATATTTCCAAGGATTTGCCGGTGATCGGCTTCGTGGCCGAGGGTCTGGCCAATGCCGCCCCGGCGCGGCGGCTGGCGTTGTTGCAAGCACTACTGGCGGTCGGCCTGTATGTGACCGCCTTCGCCCTCGGCCTGTACCTGCTGAACCGGCGTCGGCGCATCAACAAGCGGCTGTCGGATCAGGCCGCGGCACAAGAAATGCTCGAACGCCGGGTGGCCGAACGTACCGTGGAGTTGTCGCGCACCAACCGGGCCTTGCGCAGCGAGGTCGATGACCGCATCCGGGTTGAAGAGGAATTGCGCCGCACGCAGGCCAGTCTGGTGCAGGCGGGCAAACTGTCGGCGCTGGGGGAAATGTCGGCGGGCATCAGTCACGAGTTGAACCAGCCGCTGATGGCGATCCAGACCTTTGCCGAAAACGGCACCCAGTTCATCGAGATGGGCAAGACCGAGGTGGCGGCGGCCAATCTTGGCAAGATCTCGGAACTGGCGCGCCGCATGGGACGGATCATCAAGAACCTGCGTGCCTTCGCCCGGCAGGAGGATGCGCCGCTCAGCAACGTCGATCCCGTTGCGGTGGTGGATGCGGCGCTGGAAATCAGCGCCGCGCGCCTGGCCCGCGCCGGGGTCGAGGTGCTTTGGCAACCGCCCGAACAGACCTTCATCGTGCGGGCGGGCAGCGTGCGGCTACAGCAGGTGGTGATGAACCTCGTGTCCAATGCCGCCGACGCTATGGAGGGTCAGCCCGACAAACGGTTGGAGATTACCATCGCGCCGGAGGGCGACGCGCAGGTGGTGGTTGCGGTGCGCGACACCGGGCCGGGGCTGGACCAGCCCGAAAAGATCTTCGATCCTTTCTATTCCACCAAATCGGTGGCACAGGACTCCATGGGTCTGGGGCTGTCGATCTCTTATGGGCTGGTGCAAAGCTTCGGCGGTGATATCGAGGGAGAAAACCATCCCGACGGCGGCGCCATCTTCACCGTGCGCCTGCCGCGCGTGGCAGAAAGGAGCGCCGCATGAGCCGACGCGTGTTGCTGGTCGAAGACGACGCCCCCGTGCGCGAGGCGCTGGCCCAGACCCTGGAACTGGGCGGCTACAATGCCATCAGCGCGGGCAGTTTCGTGGTCGCCAAGGATCACATCAGCCGCGGCTTCGACGGGGTGATCCTGTCCGACATCCGGATGCCGGGGCGCGATGGCTTCCATCTGCTGGACTATGCCCAGAAGCAGGACAAGGATCTGCCGGTGATCCTGTTGACCGGTGAGGGCGACATCCCCATGGCGGTGCGGGCCATGTCGGAAGGGGCCTTCGACTTTCTGGAAAAGCCCTGTGCCCCCAAGACCCTGATCGCCGTGCTGGAACGGGCCTTGCGGCTGCGGGCGCTGGTGCTGGAAAACCGTGCCCTGAAAGCGCGGGCGACCGAAGGCGACGCGGCCACGCGGATGATCTTCGGCATCTCGAAACAGGCCGAGGCGCTGCGCAACGCCGTGCGCAACGTGGCGGCCAAACCGGTGGATGTTCTGGTGACCGGCGATCCGGGCACCGGCACGCCCAAGGTGGCCGAAGTCACGCATCTGTTGTCGCCGCGCGCGCGCCATCCCTTCGAAAAACGCGCCTCGGCGGGGTTGGGTCCCGACATGCTGTTGGCGGCGCTGGCCGAGGCCGGGCAGGGCAGCCTGTTTCTGGACGAGATCGCCGCCCTGCCGCCCGAGTCGCAATACGTCCTGCGCGAGAAGCTTGAGGAAACGGGCCGGGCGCGGGTGCTGGCCGGGACCTATCGCGACCTTGCCTCGGTCGCCGCCGAGGGCCGGTTCGATCCGGATCTGGGTCTGAAGCTTGGCGCGGTGCAGGTGCGCATCCCGGCGCTGCGCGACCGGCCCGAGGATATCCCGGTGCTGTTTCGCCACTATGTCGCCAATGCCTGCGAACAGGCCGCGCTGGAGGAGCCGCAGGTCACGCCCGACCACATCGCCCGCCTGATGGCGCAGGACTGGCCCGGCAATGCCCGCGCGCTGATGAACGCGGCGATGCGCTTTGCTCTCGGCCTGACCGATCAGGACGAGGCCGAGGGCGAAGGGCTGGCCGAGCGCATGGCACGGGTGGAACGCTCGTTCCTGGTGGATGCGCTGACGCGGGCGCGCGGCAATGCTTCGGAAGCGGCCAAGGATCTGCGCCTGCCGCGAAAAACCTTCTACGACAAGCTTTCGCGCCATGGACTAAAGCCCGAGGATTTCCGATAGCAGGGCGTCGCGCCCCCGGCGCGGACATGCCCCTCGGACAAGGACGCCAGAATGGCATGCTCGCCACAATTGCAAGGCCTTGCGGCCATGATCGCGGCCAGCACCATCTGGGGGCTGTCCAGCCTGTTCTACAAGCTGCTGGCCGATGTGCCGCCGCTGGAGGTGCTGGCGCATCGCACCCTGTGGTCGCTGGTGGCACTGGTCGGGGTGCTGGCGCTGCAGGGCCGGGCACGGCAGATCCTGGCCTGCCTTGCGACACCGCCGCTGTTCCTGCTGACGGTGCTGGCCTCGGTGCTGATCGGCTGCAACTGGCTGGGGTTCATCTATTCGGTGCAGGTGGGCAAGGCGCTGCAGGCCAGTCTGGGCTATTACATTTTCCCGCTGGTCACGGTGATCCTGGGGAGGCTGGTGTTCGGCGACCGGCTGCGCCCGGTGCAATGGGTGGCGGTGGCGCTGGCGGCACTGGCGGTGACGCTCCTGACCGCCGGTCTGGGCATCGTGCCGCGCATCGCGCTGATGCTGGCCACGACCTTTGCGCTGTATGGTGCCCTGAAACGCATGGTACCGGGCGGGGCCGGGGCCTCGGTCGCCGCCGAGGTGCTGGTGCTGGCGCCCTTCGCGCTGCTCTGGCTCGCCGGCGTGCATCTGTGGGGCTGGACCGGGCTGACCGGGCGGCCGGGCGGGGTTTTCGGCACTGATCTCGGTGTCTCGCTTCTGCTGATCCTGTCGGGACCGCTGACCGGGCTTCCCTTGTTGCTGTTTTCCTATGCCGCGCGGCGGGTGTCGCTGCCGACGGTCGGGCTGGTGCAATACCTCAACCCGACCTTGCAGTTCCTGATCGCGGTGCTGATTTTCGGAGAGCCGTTCACGGTCTGGCACATGATTGCCTTCGCGCTGATCTGGAGCGGTCTGACGCTCTATTCCCTCGACAGTCTGCGGTTTCGGCAGCATAGCCGCCCGCCGGTCTGAGCGAAATTCCGGCCATCGGTTGTGACCTGTGGTAAACTACAGGATACAGGGCGAAATTTCGCCCTGACCTTGGACAACCGCAACAGGACCCCGCCCCATGGACCACCGCCCCGCAGAGCAGACCCGGCACCGCTGGCCATTGTGGCTGGCGGCGGCGGTGGGGCTTGGCGTGGGCGGGCTGCTGGTCAGCGGCGTGATCCCACGGCTGGAGGCACCCGAAACGGAGGTGGCCGCGATCCCGCCACAATCGGGGGCGGACGCGGTGCCGGATGATCCCACCAGAACCCCATCGCAGGGCGAACCGAGCTTCGATCTGGTGCGGGTCGAGCCTGATGGCATCACGGTGGTGGCCGGACAGGCCCGGCCCAACGCGCGGGTGGCGGTGGTGCTGGACGGGCAAACCCTGGCCGAAACCCGCGCCGATGCCAGCGGCAGCTTCGTGGTCTTCGTGGCGCTGGAGGCGGGCGATGAGCCGCGCATCATGTGGCTGATGGCCGAAACCGCCGAGGGCGACATGCTGGCCTCGGTGGACACGGTTCTGATCGCCCCGGCGCAGCATAGCCTTGACGCCAGCGCCACTCTGGCCGGGACGCTGGCGCAACGGCCCGGAGAGGATCTGTCGGTGCAGACGGGGCAGACCGATCCGCGTGTCCGCATAGACCAACCGGCGGATCTGGCGTCCTTGCCGAACGGGGATGCGGTGCCAGAGGTTGGACATGTGCCGGAAGTGGCGCAGCAGGCCGTGAACGGGGCCGCCCAGCCGGACGCCAGCCCTGCAGCGCAACCTGAACAGGCGTCTCTCGTCGCGGACACTCCGACCGCCGCCGAAACGGACACTCCGCCGAAAGCCACAACCGAAATCGCTCCGGTCCCCCCCAAAGCCGCCCCCCGCGTGTTGCTGTCCAGCCGCGAAGGCATCGCGGCGCTGGACGTGCCTCGGCTTGATGCGGCGATGGCGCTACGCATCGACACCATCGACTATGGTGCCGACGACACTGTGGTGCTGAAGGGCCGCGCGGGCGCTTCCGGCCCGGTGCGGGTGCGGCTGAACGGCACCCTGCGCGGCACCGGCACCGTCACCGAAGACGGGCTTTGGTCGCTGGTGATTTCCGACGTTGCGCCGGGGCTTTACGACTTGCGCGTCGAAAGCCTCGATCCATCCGGGGCGGTTCTGGGACAGGCCGATGTGCCCTTCCGCCGTGAAACCCCCGGCATCGTGCAACAGGCGCTGAATGGATCCGGCGCCCGGATCGTGACGGTGCAGCCCGGCGCCACGCTGTGGGCCATCGCGCAGGACCGCTATGGCGAGGGCACCCGCTATGTGCAGGTGTTCGAGGCCAATCGCGACCAGATCCGCGACCCCAACCTGATCTACCCTGGCCAGGTGTTCGATCTTCCAGAACCTACCGGCCAGCCGTGACATTCCCGGCCCGAGACCCTAGGTCTTGCGGGTAGTCACTGGCGGAGCCCCCATGAGATCCGATGCATATTCCAGCCCCGCGGGCCTGTCGAAATCGGCCGATAGCGCCGCCGGAGAGCCCACGGCCACCGATCCGGCGGTGATCGCGCGCGTGGCGCCGTACCTCTGGCCGAAGGACGCGCCCGAGATCCGCATCCGCGTGGTGCTGGCGCTGACCGCGCTGATCGTGGCCAAGCTGGTCGCCGTCGGCACGCCGTTCTTCTACAAGGAAGCCGTGGATGCCCTGGCCGGCGATGGCGGCGACGGGCCGCGGATGCTGGCACTGGGAGCGGTGGGGCTGACCGTGGCCTACGGGGTGGCGCGCATCCTGACCGTGGGGTTCCAGCAGTTGCGCGACGCGGTCTTTGCCCGCGTTGGGCAGCGCGCCCTGCGCGCCGTGGCGCTGCAGACCTTCCAGCACATCCACGCCATGTCGCTGCGCTATCACATCACCCGCAAGACCGGCGGGCTCAGCCGGATCATGGAGCGCGGGGTCAAGGGCGTCTCCTTCCTGCTGCGCTTCATCCTGTTTTCCATCGGCCCGCTGGTGCTGGAACTGGCGCTGGTGGGCATCGTTCTGGCGACGCTGTTCTCGGTTTGGTACCTGGTGGTCGTGGGGGTCACGATCGTGGCTTACGTGGCCTTTACCTTCAAGGTCACCGAATGGCGCGTGACGATCCGGCGCGAGATGAACCGGCAGGACACCGACGCCAACCAGAAGGCCATCGACAGCCTGCTGAACTTCGAGACCGTCAAGTATTTCGGCGCCGAGAATCGCGAGGCCGAGCGTTATGACAGCGCCATGGCGGGCTATGAGGACGCGGCGATCCGCACCTCCTATTCGCTGGCCTTCCTCAACTTCGGGCAATCGCTGATCATCTCGGCCGGGCTGATCGCGGTCATGGTGATGGCGGCCCTGGGGGTGCAGAAGGGCACGCTGACCGTGGGCGATTTCGTCATGGTCAACGCCTATATGATCCAGATCACCATGCCGCTGAACATGCTGGGCATGGTGTACCGCGAAATCCGGCAAAGCCTTGTGGACATGGGAGAATTGTTCGGCCTGCTGGACCAGCCCGCCGAAATATCGGATGCGCCCGATGCGGGGGCGCTGAGGGTGACCGAAGGGGCGGTCAGCTTCGACAATGTGGCTTTCGGCTATGACCCGGAGCGGCCGATCCTGAAGGGCGTCAGCTTCAGTATTCAGCCGGGGGAAACGCTGGCCATTGTCGGACCTTCGGGGGCGGGGAAATCCACCATCGGGCGGCTTTTGTTCCGCTTCTATGACGTGTCCGGCGGGGCGATCCGCATCGACGGGCAGGATCTGCGCAGCGTCACGCAGGACAGCCTGCACGCTACCATCGGGATCGTGCCGCAGGACACGGTGCTGTTCAACGACACGCTGTTCTACAACATCGCCTATGGCCGCCCCGAGGCCACCCGGGAGGAGGTCTATGCCGCTGCCCGCGCCGCACATCTGCACGCCTTCATCGCGGATCTGCCCGACGGCTATGACACCCAGGTCGGTGAACGCGGTCTGAAGCTGTCAGGCGGCGAGAAACAGCGAGTCGGCATCGCCCGCACCCTGCTGAAAAACCCGCCCATCGTGCTGCTGGACGAGGCCACCAGCGCGCTGGACACCGCAACCGAACGCGACATTCAGGACAGCCTGCGCGCCATCGGCGAGGGCCGCACGGTCATCACCATCGCGCACCGCCTGTCCACGGTTGTCGAAGCCGACCGTATTGTGGTGCTGGAAGATGGCACCGTGGCAGAGCAGGGCACCCATGCCGACCTTCTGGCGCAGGGCGGCCGCTATGCCACCCTGTGGGAAGCCCAGGCGCGGCAGGGCCGGGACGAGGCCTGACACTGCACGCGTGGCGGACGCGACCAGAAAAAAGGGCGGCCCCGCAAGGCCGCCCGTTTTCCCGTCTATTCCGCCGCGCGCAAGGGGGGTGATCCGTGCGGCTCGATCCGCGTGGCCTGATCCCGCCCGGCCACGTCCCAGACGATTTCCGAGGATTTCATCTTGGCGGCCTTGCGCCGCAGCATCCAGTCCTCGGCAGCGCGCGACCCGCGCCCGCCGGTGACCCTTGCCAGCATCCGGAACAGGGCGTTGACATAGGTCCAGAACCACACCCGCAGCGCCAGCAGGGCCGGGGTGACCACCAGCGTCAGCATGGTCGCGACGCCAAGGCCGAAGACCACCGCTGTGGCCAGCTGCTTCCACCACAGCGCCGTCGGGCTGTCGAGCGTCGAGCCACCGCCAAGGAAGTCCAGCGACAGCCCGAACATCATCGGCGTCAGGCCCGCCATGGTGGTCAGCGTGGTCAGCAGAACCGGGCGGATGCGGGTTTCGGCGGTGCGGATGATCGCCTCGATCCGCGGCATGTAGCGGCTGTATTCCTGATAGGTGTCGATCAGGACGATGTTGTTGTTCACCACGATCCCGGCCAGCGCGACGATCCCGGTGCCGGTCATGATGATCGAGAATGGCTGGTTCATCACCAGCATCCCGATCAGCACCCCGGTGGTGGACAGGATCACCGCCAGCAGCACCAGAACCGAGTTGTAGAAGCTGTTGAACTGCGCCAGCAGGATGATGAACATCAGCCCCAGCGCCCCGGCAAAGGCATTGCCCAGAAAGGCCTGGCTTTCGGCCTGCTCCTCCTGATCGCCGGTCCATTGCCAATCCACGTCCGCGGGCAGGGGGCGGTCGTTCTGCAGCCAGTCGGTCAGTACCGTGATGCGTTCGTTGGCGGTGATCGGCTGGCCGGCGTCATTGGTCAGCCCCGGCAGCACATCGGCCTTGATGTCGTAATAGCGCTTCTGGTCGACACGGTTGATTTCGGCCAGTTTCTTGACCGGGGTGATGGTGATGAAATTGGCCAGCGGCACCAGCCCGTCGCCGGTGCGTACGCGCAGGGTGTCCAGCGTGGACAGCACGCGGTCTTGTTCCGGCAGGCGCACGCGGATGTCGATTTCCTCGTCCGAGCTGTCGACGCGCATGGTGTCCAGCAGCACACCGCGTGTGACCAGTTGCACCATGGTGCCGACAATGGCCACATCGGCGCCAAAACGGCCGGCCTTTTCCACGTCCACGTCGATCTGCCAGTCGATGCCGGGCAAGGGCAGCGTGTCCTCGATGGCGGTGATGCCTTCCATCGATTGCAGCTTGGCGCGGACGGTTTCGATGGATTGCTCCATCGGGCCCCAATCGGTGCCAGAGATCCGAAGATGCACCGGCTTGCCCGAGGACGGGCCGCGCGACAGATCCAGAACTTCGGTCTGAATGCCGGGGATCTCGTCCAGCTGGGCTTGCAGTCGTGCCAGCACCGCGTCGCCGTCGTAATGGGGATCGACCTCTTCGCGCAGGAACAGCTGCTTGAACCAGCCGCCTTGCGCCGCGACGCGGGGGCGGTCGTTCCACGGGGTGATCTCGATCTGGACCTGGCCCACGGTGTCATTGGGCGCTTCGCCGCCACCGGTGTTCTGGTTCAGCCCGCCGTCGCCGGCAAAGGCAAAGGCGCTGTCGACACCATCGGTGGCCAGCACCACCTGTTCGACCTCGTTGACCAGCGCGTCGCGCTCGCGGAGCGACAGGTTGCCCCGCGCCTTGACATAGATGATGGCCTGTTCGGGTTCGCTCTCGACGAAGAATTCGACGCCGTTGTTGTTCTCGCCGAAGTAGGAAAACACCGACATGACGATGAAGCCGACACCGACGATGGTGACCACCGGCATGATCGGGTTGCCCGCGATGAAGGTGATGAACCGGCCAAACGGCGTGCGGCGATAGCCAGCGCGGATCTTGCGCTCGGTCCGCGAGGGTTTGACAGCGGCCATGGCGATGGAGGCGAATGAGGTGCCCACCGAAAACAGGATCAGACCGGGCAACACGCCCATGATCCCCGACGGCGCCCCGTCACCCAGCAGATAGGCGGGGTTCAGAAGCTGCATCGCGCCCATGAAGGCCAGGTACAGGCCCACCGGCACCAGCACGATCCGCAGCAGCAGCGGCCAGCGGCGTAGCCCGTCCGAAATGTGGCCATAGGAGCGCGCCAGACGTCCCGACACGCCGCCCATCACCGGCAGGTAGACCAGCGCCACCACCAGCGAGGCCGACAGCACGAAGATCAGCGTCACCGGCAACATGCCCATGAACTCGCCCGGAACGCCGGGCCAGAACAGCATCGGCAGGAAGGCGCACAGCGTGGTCGCGGTCGAGGACACCACCGGCCAGAACATACGCTTGGCGGCTTCCACATAGGCGTGCATCGGGCCGGTGCCTTCGGAAATGCGCCGGTCGGCGTATTCCACCACCACGATGGCGCCATCCACCAGCATCCCCACGGCCAGGATCAGGCCGAACATGACGATGTTCGAGATCGATATCCCCATCACCGCAAGCAGTGCGAAACACAACAGGAACGAGGTCGGAATGGCAAAACCGACCAAAAGCGCCGGACGCGCGCCGAGAGAGGCCAGCACCACGATCATCACCAGCGCGATGGCGGTCAGGACCGAGCCTTCCAACTGCTTGACCATGGAATCCACCGTGGTGGACTGGTCGTTCGAGGTGGTGACCGACACGGCGTTCTGCAATTCGGGTGGCCAGGTCTCGACCTCGGCGGCAACCTCGGCGCGGACCAGTTCGGCGGTGTCGATCAGGTTGAAGCCCTTGCGCTTGACCACCTGCAACGCCACCGTCTGTTCGCCGTTGAAGCGCGCGGTGCCGGCGCGATCTTCGAAGGTCAGGCGGATATCGGCCACATCGTTCAGCGTCACCACCCGGTCGCCGTTGGTCTTGACCGGCAGGTTGAACACGTCGCGGCTCTCGTCGAAGGACGAGGGGATCTTGACCGAGAACGCACCGCTTTCCATTTCCAGCTCGCCCGCCGCGATCAGCTGGTTGTTGTTGACCACGGCGTTGACCAGATCGGCGGCGGTGATGTTGTAGGCCTCCAACCGCACCGGATCGATGATGACTTCCAGCATCTCGTCGCGATGCCCGGCCAGCGGCGCCTCAAGAATGGCTTCCAGCCCTTCCAGGCGATCCTGAAGATCCTTGGACAGGTGCAGCAACTGCCGCTCGGGCACATTGCCGGTCAGGCTGACGATGATGATCGGGAACTCCGAGAAGTTGATCTCGTTGATCGAATATTTGTCCGCACCTTCGGGGAACTTGCCCTCGGCGGTGTTCATCGCGGCGCGCACATCGGCCAGCGTCTTGGACTTGTCCCAGCCGAATTCGAACTCCAGCCCGACCCCGGCATAGCCTTCCGAGGCGGTCGCGGTCATGGATTTCAGGCCGTCCAGATCGGACAGCTCGGTCTCCATGGTCTTGACCAGCAGTTTTTCGCTGTCCTCGGCGGAAATGCCGCTGAACGGCACCGACACGAAAATGGCCGGAATCTCGATGTCCGGTTCGCCCTCCTTGGGCAGTTTGGAATAGGCAAAGCCCCCCACGGCGAGGGACAGGACGATGAAGGCCATCACCATCCGGGCGCGGGCGGCGGCCCAGTCGACAATTCCGGTCATGCGTTGCTCCCGCGCTTGCCGATTTTCACCCGGACGCCTTCGGTCACATATTCCTGGCCCACGGTGATGATCGCCGCCGTGTCCGGCACGCCGGTGATGATGACGCCGTCCAGCGTGTCGCGCTCAATGCGCACGGGGTAGAATTGCACCACATCGTCATCGCCGACCACGCGCACGCCCATGGTGCCCTGATCGTTCAGGGTCAGGGCCGAAGCCGGGATCAGATGCGCCTTCACGCCGTCCGCGGCAATGGCGATATTGGCGGTCAGCCCGTCGCGGATGCTCAGATCGTCGTTTTCCACCGAGACCTCGACCCGGAAGGTGCGGGTCTGCGGATCGGCGGAGCGGGCGATGAAGGTGACACGGCCGGTGACCTCGCGGCCCGTGGACAGACGCGCCTGCGCCATGGCATCCAGCTTGACCGCATCCACCATGGTTTCGGGCAGATAGGCCACGATCTTGATCGGGTTGAGCTGGATCACGGTCGCGCAATGGGCGCCGGCCTGCATCAGGCTGCCCAACTCGGCGGTGTCGCTTTCCAGCAAACCTGCGAAGGGCGCGGTGATTTTCAGGCGGTCGATCTCGGTCTTGGCGGCTTCGACGGCGGCCTGCGCGGATTGCAGGGTCGCCTTGGCACCAACCGCGCGGGTTTCGGAGGCAAAGCCGCCTTCCGCCAGTTTCGACGCGGCGGTGTTGGAGATCTGCGCTTCGGCCAGACGGGCTTCGGCCTCGGCCAGTTGCGCGGGCCGCGTGCCGGGATCGATCTCGCACAACACCGTGCCCGCCTCGACGAAGGCGCCTTTCTGCAGGGGTTCCGAGATGACCAGCCCGCTGATTTGCGACTTCACTTCGATCTCGCGGTCGGCCTGGGTCTGGCCGCGCAAAACGACCGAGGTCTCGACCAGATCCGCGACACTGTCCAGAACCACCACCGAGACCAGTTCGGCCTGCGTCATGTCACCGGCAATGGTGGTCGGGGCTGCGGGTGCCGCTTCGGGCGTTCCCGAGGCTTGCTCTTCCGCCGGCGGTTTTCCGGCAATCGCCAGAACCCGGTCCCGTTCGAACACGATGGCATACAGGGCAATGCCGACCACAATCGCCGTCAGAATGGAAAGAAACCTCATCGCACAACCTATTTGGGATTCATATACAGGACAATCAGGGCGCAGCATCACTGCTGAACCGACCAGTTTAGATTAGGGCGAGTTAACCCTGTCTTCAAGGGATGTAGCGCGCAGATTTCCAAGGAAAGAGGTGCGGCCATGACCCCTTGACCTTGGCAAAGCGGTCAACGACACGTAGAACCCGATCCATCCGCTTGTGGAGGCAGGAAATTGAGCCAGGCAGACAGCTTTATCGAAGAGGTCACGGAAGAGGTCCGTCGCGACCGTCTTTTCGCATTGGCCCGCAAATACGGCTGGATCCCGATCCTTGCCGTGGTGCTGATCGTGGCCGGCGCCAGCTACCTGGAATGGCAGAAGGCCCGCGAACAGGCCGCTGCCGAGGCTTTGGGCGACTCGATCTTCAGCGCGCTGGAGCGGGACACGGCCCTGTCGCGGCTGACCGCGCTGGAAAGCATCGATGCCGAGGGCGACGCGAAGTCGCTGGTGGCGCTGCTGGCGGCCTCTGAAGCTGCGCAGGTGGATGCGCAGCGGGCCGGGGCCTTCCTGAAGTCGGTGATTGACACGCCGGACCAGCCGCAGATCTATCGCGATCTGGCGGCGCTGAAACTGGCGGGTCTGACCGACTATCCGCTGATGACCGCCGACCGGATTGCCCTGCTGGAACCGCTGACCGCCCCCGGCGCGCCGCTGCGTCTGCTGGCGCAGGAACAGATTGCCCTGCTGCAGATGGAACGCGGCGAGATCGATCTTGCCCGCGATCTGTTGCAACAGGTCTCCGATGATGCCGGCACCGGCTTTGCCCAGCGGCAGCGGATCGAACAGATCCTGATCGTTCTGGGCCCCGCCGACGGAGATTCGTGATCTTGATTCGGACCAAGACGAGTGTTTCGAGGCGCCCGCGCGGGCGCTCGCTTGCCCTGCTGGCCGGTGTGCTGGCCGGGGTGACCGCCTGTGGTCCGGATGAAGTACTGTTGCCCGGCGACCGCTTCGACCTTCGCGAGGTGGATGAAGCGCAAAGCGCCTATGCGGAAGCCGTTAGCGACGGCAGCCTTGCCAACCAGCAGGAACCCGCGCCGCTGCCCAAGGTCATCCCCAATGCTCCTTATACGGTGACCGGCGAAAGCCGGGCCACGGGCTTGCCCGGTGCGCGGGTCAATGCCGATTGGCCGACGGTCAATGGTTCCAACACCCATCAGATCACGCAGCCCGCGCTGGGATCGCCGCTGACCCAGGTCTGGAGCACCAAGATCGGCTCGGCCAGCACGCGCCGTGCGCGCATGACCGCCGATCCGGTGGTGGGCGGCGGCCGGATCTATACCCTGACCGCCTTTGCCCAATTGCAGGCCACCGCGCCCAGCGGGGCGGTGCTGTGGCAGCGCGACCTGACGCCTGAGGGCGAGCGTCCGGGCGAGGCTGCGGGCGGTGGCGTCACCTATGCCGACGGGCGGCTCTACGTGAACTCCCCTTACGGCCGGCTGCAAGTCATTGATGCCACCAGCGGCGCCCCGATCTGGGAGCAGCGGTTGGGCTCGGTCCCCAATGGCGCGCCCGTGGTGTCGGGCGGCATCGTCTATCTGACCACCCGCGACAGCCAGGCCTGGGCCATCGACATCAGGAATGGCCGGGTGCTGTGGCAGGTGCTGGCGCAGGAATCCGGCTCGGTCGTGAACTTCGGCGCGACCCCGGCGGTGACCAGCCGGTCGGTGATCTTCCCGTTCGGCTCCAATGACGTGATTTCGGTGTTGCGGCAGGGCGGCGTGCGGCTGTGGTCCACCACCGTATCGGGCCAGCGTCCCGGGCGCGCTTATACCGCCGTCAGCGACATCAGCGCGTCCCCGGTGGTGGTGGGCAATCGCCTGTACGTCGGCACCAACAATGGCCGTCTGGCGGCCCTGAATGCCGCCTCGGGCGAACGTATCTGGACGGCACAGGACGGCGCGGTCAGTGCGGTGTGGCCCGAAGGCAATTCGATCTACTTCCTGTCCGATCAGGCCGAACTGATCCGGATCAACGCGGCCGACGGCCAGAAGATCTGGTCGGCCAGCCTGCCGCTGTTCACCAAGGATAAGGTGAAGAAACGGCGCGGGGTCTTTGCACATTACGGCCCGGTTCTGGCCGGCGGACGGCTGATCGTTGTCTCCAGCGACGGGCTGCTGCGCGAGGTCGATCCGGCCTCGGGCCAACTGCTGCGCACCATGGATCTGGGCGCGCCGGCGGCGGTCAACCCGATTGTTGCGGGCCGGACGCTCTATGTTGTCACCACCGATGGGCAGCTACACGCTTTTCGTTGACGCGCGAAGGGTGTAAGGCTGCGCGCCTGAGCGCAGTCAGCGGAGTCGCAGATGTTCACCCTAGCCATCGTGGGCCGCCCCAATGTGGGCAAATCCACCCTGTTCAACCGGCTTGTCGGCCGGAAACTGGCGTTGGTCGATGATCAGCCCGGTGTGACCCGTGACCTGCGCGAGGGCGAGGGCCGCCTGGCCGACCTGCGCTTCACCGTGATCGACACCGCCGGGCTTGAAGAAATCACCGACGACAGTCTGCAAGGCCGCATGCGCCGCCTGACCGAACGCGCTGTGGACATGGCCGATGTCTGCCTGTTCATGATCGACGCGCGCACCGGCATCACGCCGTCGGACGAGGTGTTTGCCGACATTCTGCGCCGCCGTTCCAGCCGGGTGATCCTGGCGGCCAACAAGGCCGAAGGCTCGGCCGCCGACGCCGGTGTCATCGAAGCCTATTCGCTGGGCCTTGGGGAACCGCTGCGGGTGTCCGCCGAACATGGCGAGGGCATGAGCGAGTTGATGTCGATCCTGCGCCCGATCTCGGAAGAATTCGAAGAGCTGGCGGAACGCACCGCGCCCGAGACCGAGGTCGCGGTGGACGAGCACGGGGTTGCCGATCTGGACAAGGGCAAGCCCATGCAGATCGCCGTGGTGGGCCGCCCCAATGCCGGAAAGTCGACGCTGATCAACCGGCTGCTGGGCGAAGATCGCCTGCTGACCGGTCCCGAGGCCGGGATCACCCGCGATTCGATTTCCGTGCCGATGACGTGGAAGGGCACCCCGGTGCGGATGTTCGACACCGCCGGGATGCGCAAGCGCGCCAAGATCCAGGACAAGGTCGAGAAACTGTCGGTGTCCGACGGGCTGCGGGCGGTGAAATTCGCGGAAGTGGTGATCGTGCTGCTGGATGCGGATATCCCCTTCGAACAGCAGGATCTGCGCATCGCCGATCTGGCCGAACGCGAAGGCCGTGCTGTGGTGATCGCCGTCAACAAATGGGACGCGGTCGAAGATCGGCAAGCGCGGTTGGCCGAATTGAAAGAGGCGTTCAACCGCTTGCTGCCGCAATTGTCCGGCGCGCCGCTGGTCACCGTCTCGGCCCTGACCGGACGCGGGATGGAGCGGTTGCAGGAAGCGGTGTTCCGCGCCCATGACGTCTGGAACCGGCGGATTCCGACCGCCAAGCTGAACCTGTGGCTCAGCGGCATGCTGGAGGCGCATCCGCCTCCCGCGCCGGGCGGCCGCCGGATCAAGATGCGCTACATGACCCAGGCCAAGACCCGCCCGCCGGGGTTCGTGGTGATGTGTTCGCATCCCGACAAGGTGCCCGAAAGCTACAAACGCTATCTTGTCAACGGGTTGCGCGCCGACTTTGACATGCCCGGCACGCCGATCCGGCTGGTGCTGCGCAGCCAGGCGGACAAGAACCCCTACAAGGACAAGAAGAAAAAAGGGCCCTCGAAGCTGCGCAAGCATCTGGGCCCCAAGCGGGTGGACTGAAATCGGGGCGGCCTTGCGGGGCCGCCCGTTTTCGTTGTCAGACCAGCGTGCCGTCGGCGGCCAGCCGGGTCTTGCCGCCCAGATAGGGATGCAGGCAAGCGGGCAGATCGACACTGCCATCGGCCTGCTGCCCGTTTTCCAGAACCGCGATCAGGGTGCGGCCCACCGCCAGTCCCGAGCCGTTCAGCGTGTGCACGAACTCGGGCTTGCCGCCGCCTTCGGGACGGAAGCGGGCGTTCATGCGCCGCGCCTGGAAAGCGCCGCAGTTGGACACCGACGAAATCTCGCGATAGCTGCCCTGACCCGGCAGCCAGACCTCGATGTCATGGGTGCGCACCGCGCCGAACCCGGTGTCGCCCGAGCACAACACGACGGTGCGATAGGGCAGGCCCAGCCGTTCGAGGATATCCTCGGCACAGCGGGTCATGCGGTCGTGTTCGTCGGCCGAGGCCTCGGGGCGGGTGATCGACACCATTTCGACTTTCTCGAACTGGTGCTGGCGCAGCATGCCGGCGGTGTCGCGGCCCGCCGATCCGGCCTCGGAGCGGAAGCACTGGGTGTGGGCGACGTAGCGGCGCGGCAGGCTCGCATCCTCGACGATCAGCCCGTTGACGATGTTGGTCAGTGTCACCTCGGCGGTGGGCACCAGCCACCAGCCTTCGCGGGTCTGGTAGCTGTCCTCGCCGAATTTCGGCAATTGGCCAGTGCCATAGAGCATCTCTTCGCGCACCAGCACCGGGGTCCAGGTTTCGGTCAGCCCGTTGTCATCCACATGGGTGTTGACCATGAATTGCGCCAAGGCGCGATGGATGCGCGCCACGGCGCCGGACAGCACCACGAAGCGCGCGCCCGACAGCTTGGCGGCGGTCTCAAAATCCATGCCGGGTTTCACGCCGTCCAGATCGTAATGTTCCTTTGGCGCGAAGTCCAAATCACGCGGTGTGCCCCAGCGGCGCAACTCGACGTTCTCGGCTTCGTCGGCGCCATCGGGAACCTCGGCGTTCAGAAGGTTCGGCAGCGACATCAGCAGCGCGCGCAGGTCTTCGTCGGCTGCCTTGGCGGCGGCATCCAGATCCGCGATCTCGGCCTTCTTGGCGGCGACCAGATCGCGCAGGCGGGTGAATTCGGCCTCGTCGCCGCGCGCCTTGGCGGCGCCGACCTGTTTCGAGGCGGCGTTGCGCTCGGCCTGGGCGGTCTCGGAGGCGGTGATCTTCTCGCGTCGGGCGCTGTCGAGCGCCAGAACCTGGGCGGAAACGCCGGACAGGCCGCGGCGTGCCATGGCGGCGTCGAAGGCGTCGGGGGTGTCGCGGATGAAGCGGATGTCGTGCATGGGTCTTTCCGTCTGGCGAGGTCCGGGGGCCTTATGGACGAGATCGACGGGCGGGCCAAGGGCGGTTTGTGGACTGGGCGCACTGCTGCAGGCGGTTGCGCGGTTGTGAGGTGGCGCTGTGAGTATTTTTGCCAAGAAAAAGTCAGGGACGCGGGCGCAGCGCGGCCGCAGGACGCGCTGCCGGACCCAACGGGAGGAGGCGCCCCCAGGGGCGCTGACGACGGGCGGGAGGGCACCAGGAATGGGGGCAGGGCGCGGCCAACTGACCCCACCGTAACGGCAGGTCGGGATCGCCTTGCCAATGGCGCGGGCTGTGCCTAGGTTGCGCGCTAATTCCGGGGCCGGGTGCCGGCCTGCTCACATCTAGGAGATCCCATGTCCGCACGTCTTGCCACGGCCGCTCTGGTCGCCATCGCCGCTACGCCCGCTTTCGCACAGACGAGTGGACCGATGGGCGCCATTTCCAGCTTCGTCCCGCTGATCCTGATCTTTGCCATCATGTACTTCCTGCTGATCCGTCCGCAGCAGAAGAAGGTGAAGGATCATCAGAAAATGGTCCAGGCGCTGCGCCGGGGCGACCAGGTCGTCACCCAGGGCGGCATCATCGGCAAGGTCGTCAAGGTCAAGGACGATGGCGAGCTTGAGGTGGAACTGGCCGAAGGCGTCAAGGTGCGCGTCATCCAGAGCACCATCGCCCAGGTTCTGAGCAAGACCGAACCGGCCAACAACTGAAGCTGAGCCCTCGTCGGGGCCGCGGAGCGCGTTCATGTTACAGATTAGCCTCTGGAAGCGGGTGGTCATCTGGGCGGTGGTAGCCGCCGGGTTGATCCTGGCGCTTCCCAACCTGTTCTATGGACGGGTGGAAGTTCACAATGACGCGCTGGCGGCCATCGAGGCGCAGGGTGGGGTGGCAACGCCCGAGCAGGAGTTGGACGCCGGGTTCTGGCCGTCGTTCCTGCCCTCGGGCATCGTCAACCTGGGGCTGGACCTGCGCGGCGGCGCGCATCTGCTGGCCGAGGTTCATGTCGAGGACGTCTATGCCGACCGGCTGGACGGCATGTGGCCCGAGGTGCGCAACGCGCTGCGCGCAGAACGCGCCGCCATCGGCACGATACGCCGCCAGGACAGCGCCCCGGACGAATTGCGGGTGCGGATCGGCGAACCGGCCGGCATCGATCGGGCCGTGGGCGTTGTCCGTGACCTGGCCCGGCCGATCGTGTCGTTGACCGGGGTTGGGGCGTCAGACATCGAAGTTTCCGCCGAGGGCAGCGATGTCGTCATCCGGCTGTCGGAAGCCGAGCGCGCCGCCACAGACGCGCGCACAGTTCAACAAAGCCTTGAAATCATCCGCCGCCGTGTCGACGAAGTCGGCACGCGCGAGCCGACCATCCAGCGCCAGGGCGAAGATCGGATCCTGATCCAGGTGCCGGGCATCGGCTCGGCCGAGGAGTTGAAGGGTCTGATCGGCACCACCGCGCGGCTGACCTTCCAGTCGGTCGTGGGGCGCACCACCGATGCCGACAGCCGTCCCGGCGCCGGCAACGTGCTGATGCCTTCGCTGGACGAGCAGGGCACCTATTACATTGTCGAGGATCGCGTGGTCGTTTCGGGCGAGGAGTTGACCGACGCGCAGCCCGCCTTTGACCAGAACGGACGCCCGGCGGTGAATTTCCGGTTCAATCCGCAAGGCGCGCGCAAGTTCGGCGAATACACCGCCGAGAACATCGGCAGCCCTTTTGGCATCATCCTGGACGGCGAGGTCATCTCGGCCCCGGTAATCCAGAGCCATATTCCCGGCGGGTCCGGTATCATCACCGGCAATTTCTCGGTCGAGGGGTCCACGGAACTGGCGGTGCTGCTGCGCGCCGGGGCGCTGCCCGCGGGCATGACCTTCCTGGAAGAGCGCACCATCGGTCCCGAACTGGGGCAGGACAGCATCGATGCGGGCAAGGTGGCCAGCGTTGTGGCCTTTGCCGGGGTGCTGGTGTTCATGGCGCTCAGCTATGGGCTGTTCGGACTGATCGCCAACCTCGCACTCATCATCAATGTCGGGCTGATCTTCGGCCTGCTGTCGCTGATCGGCGCCACGCTGACCTTGCCGGGCATCGCCGGGATCGTGCTGACCATCGGCATGGCGGTGGATGCCAACGTGCTGGTGTTCGAGCGGATCAAGGAAGAACTCAAACGCGCCAAGGGCCCGGCCCGCGCCATCGAATTGGGCTATGAAAAGGCCCTGTCGGCCATTCTGGACGCCAATGTCACCACATTCATCACGGCAGCGATCCTGTTCGTCATGGGCTCGGGTCCGGTGCGCGGCTTTTCCGTGACCCTCGGGCTGGGCATCCTGACCTCGGTCTTCACGGCGATCTTCGTGACGCGTTTGATGATCGTGATCTGGTTCGAACGCCGCCGTCCCAAAGTTCTGGAGGTCTGAGATGCGCCTGCGACTTGTTCCCGCAGAGACCAACTGGGATTTCTTCCGCACCTGGAAGATCACCTTCGGCCTGTCGGTACTGGCCGTTCTGGCCTCCCTCGTCGCCTTCGCGGTGATCGGGCTGAACTATGGCATCGACTTCCGGGGCGGCACCACGATCCGCACCGAAAGCAGCCAGCCCATCGATGTGGCCGCCTATCGCGATGCCATCGCGCCGTTGGGTCTGGGCGATGTGTCGATCACCGAGGTCTTCGACGCCGGCTTCGGCGAAGACGAACATGTGGCCCAGATCCGGATCGAGGCCCAAGGCGATGGCGATGCCAGCGTTGCGGCCGAAACCGTGCTGGCGGTCGAGGCGGCCTTGCAGGAGCTGGACCCGTCGATCACATTTCCGTCAGTCGAATCGGTCGGCCCGAAAGTATCGGGCGAATTGGTGCAATCGGCGGTTCTGGCCGTGGTTCTGGCCATCGGCGCGGTGCTTTTCTACATCTGGCTGCGCTTCGAATGGCAGTTCTCGGTCGGTGCTGTGGCCGCGCTGATCCACGATGTGATCGTGACCATCGGCATCTTCTCGGTGCTGCAGATCAAGTTCGACCTTGCGATCATCGCGGCCCTTCTGACCATCGTCGGCTATTCGCTGAACGATACCGTGGTGGTCTTCGACCGGGTGCGCGAGAACCTGATCCGCTTCAAGCAGATGGAGCTGAAGGACGTTCTGAACCTGTCGATCAACGAGACCCTGAGCCGGACAGTGATGACCTCGGTCACCACGCTGCTGGCGCTGATCTCGCTGTTCGTGCTGGGCGGAGACGTGATCCGGGGCTTCGTCTTCGCGATGATCTGGGGCGTTGTGATCGGCACCTATTCGTCGATCTTCGTGGCCTCGGCGGTGTTGCTGAAGCTGGGTGTGAAACGCGACTGGTCCAAACCGGACGCCAAGGCCGGGACGCAGTTCGCCGATATCGATGCCTGACATCCCCTTCCAGGTTCTGGCCTCGCCGGGCCTGGGATGGTTGATCGCAGCGGCGTTCGTCGGCGGAATCGTGCGCGGGTTTTCGGGGTTCGGCACCGCGCTGGTCTTCATGCCTGTGGCGGCGCGGTTTCTGGATCCATTGTGGGCGATCATGGCGTTGATGGTGATGGATATCTTCGGACCGCTTCCCAACCTGCCGCGCGCGGCGCGGATCGCCAACCGGCGCGACATTGCGCTGATGCTGGCGGCAACGCTGATCACCTTGCCACTAGGGCTTTGGGTTCTGGTGCAGGTGCGAGCGGATGTCTTTGCCTGGGCGGTGTCGGGCCTTGCCCTGTTCATGCTGGTCTGCCTGCTGAGCGGTCTGCGCTATCGCGGGCCGGTGGGGCCACGACTGGTGACGGCAACAGGCGGGCTGGCCGGATTTCTGGGCGGGCTGACCGGCATGCCCGGGCCGCCGGTGATCCTGCTGTATCTGGCCGCACCGCATCCGGCGCCGGTGGTCCGCGCCTCGACCATGGTTTACCTGTTTCTCTACGATGTGCTGCTGGTGGCGGCGTTGTGGGTGAAGGGCGCACTGGCGCTGGTGCCGCTGGGTCTGGGGTTGATCCTGACCGTGCCCACGGTGCTGGGCAACATGCTGGGCGGCTGGATCTTCCGGCCCGCGCACGAGCGGCTGTATCGCGGGGTGGCGTTTTCGGTGATCGGGGCGTCGGCCCTGTCCGGGCTGCCGATCTGGAGGTGAACGCATGCGTCTGAATGAAATCCGCTTCAATGACGGACTGCCCGTCGAAGGTTATGGCCCCGGCTTTTTCCGGGTCGGCGGCAAGGTGCTGACCGGCGGGCTGCTGCTGTTGCCCGACCACGATCCGGCGATCTGGCAGGGGTATGACGAATTGGATCCGCTGCTGACGGCATCCGGCGATCTGGATGTGCTGTTCGTCGGCACCGGGTCCGAGATGGCCTATCTGCCCACCGCCTTTCGCGAGGCTCTGGAAGGCGCCGGGATCGGTCTGGAACCGATGGCCAGCCCGCAGGCCTGCCGCAGCTACAACGTGCTGCTGTCGGAAGGACGGCGGGTCGGTCTGGCGGCGAGGCCGGTGACGTGACCGAGCACGGCGCCTGCGAATGGTCCACCCCGAAACAGGTCCTCCGGACATGCTGAGCGTGCGCGGGGTCTGCGTGGCGCGCGGTGGGGTGCCGGTGCTGGAAGGGGTCGATCTGGACCTTGAGGCCGGGCAGGCGCTGGTGCTGCGCGGGCCGAACGGCATCGGCAAGACAACCTTGCTGCGCACTTTGGCGGGCTTGCAACCGCCGGTCGAGGGCCGGATCGAGATCTCGCCGGATCTGGTCGCCTATACCGGCCATTCCGACGGCGTGAAGGCCACCTTGACGGTGGTCGAGAACCTGGAATTCTGGGCGCGGGTGTTCGGGCAGGGCGATATTGCCCCGGCACTGGCGGCCTTCGATCTGGAAGGGCTGGTCGAACGGCAGGCACAGAACCTGTCGGCCGGTCAACGGCGGCGGCTGGGTCTGGCGCGGCTGATGGTGACGGGACGGCCGATCTGGATGCTGGACGAACCGACAGTGTCACTCGATGCGGCCAGCGTGAAGATGTTCGCGGCCTCAGTTCAGGCCCATTGCGACGCGGGCGGGGCTGCCATCATGGCCACGCATATCGACCTGGGGTTGGATGGGCAGGTGCTGGACCTGTCGCCCTATCGCGCCATCGGCCGGATGGCCGCCGGCGGGTTCGAGGAGGCCTTCGAATGATCGCGCTGCTTCGCCGAGACCTCGTGCTGGCGGTGCGGGCCGGGGGCGGTTTCGGCCTTGGGCTGGCGTTTTTCCTTGTTCTGTCGGTACTGGTGCCTTTCGGCGTGGGGCCCGAGGCCGATGTGCTGGCGCGGATCGCGCCGGGCATCCTGTGGATCGGCGCGCTGCTGTCCTGCCTTTTGTCGCTGGACCGCATTTTCGCGCTGGATTTCGAAGACGGCTCGCTGGACCTGCTGGCCACGGCGCCGGTGCCGCTGGAGGGCGTGGCCGTGGTCAAGGCGCTGGCGCATTGGCTGACCACCGGCCTGCCGCTGACCCTTCTGGCGCCGGGTCTGGGGGTTCTGCTGAACCTGCCGCCCGCGGGCTTTGGCTGGCTGGTGATCTCGCTGGCGGTGGGCACCCCGGCGTTGAGCCTGATCGGCGCGTTCGGCGCGGCCCTGACTGTGGGGCTGAAACGCGGCGGGCTGCTGCTGTCGCTGCTCGTCCTGCCCCTGTACGTCCCGACGCTGATCTTCGGCGCGCAGGTGGCCACGCAGGGGGCGGCGGGCCTTGAAGTTGGCACACCGCTGGTGCTTTTGGCCGGGATCAGCGCCGGAACGCTGGCATTGATGCCCTTTGCCGCAGCCGCAGCCCTGCGCATCAATTTGCGCTAACATGCGTGCTTGCATAGAACAGACCCGTGATCTGTAGCACCGGTTTTTGACATGTCGTTCTGGGAATTCGCAAATCCGAAGAGGTTCATGCAGCTGTCGTCACGGCTGTTGCCCTGGGTTGCCGGGGTGTCCTTGGCATGTCTGCTCGTCGGCCTGATCTGGGGCTTTTTCTTCACGCCCGAGGATTACCGGCAAGGCTCGACCGTCAAGATTATCTATCTGCATGTGCCGGCCGCCCTGATGGCGATCAATGCCTGGCTGATGATGCTGGTGGCCTCGCTGGTCTGGATCATCCGCCGCCACCACGTCAGCGCGCTGGCTGCCCGCGCCGCGGCCCCGGTGGGTCTGACCTTTACCGTGATCGCGCTGATCACCGGGGCGATCTGGGGTCAGCCCATGTGGGGCACCTGGTGGGCCTGGGACCCGCGCCTGACATCCTTTCTGATCCTGGCGTTGTTCTACATGGGCTATATCGCCATGTGGGAAGCGGTGGAAAACGGCGACACGGCGGCGGATCTGACCTCGGTGCTGTGCCTTGTGGGATCGGTATTCGCGATCCTGTCGCGCTATGCGGTGCTGTTCTGGAACCAGGGGCTGCACCAGGGGGCTTCGCTGTCGCTGGACAAGGAAGAGAACGTGGCGGACGTCTTCTATCTGCCGCTGCTGGTCTGCATTGCCGGGTTCATCCTGATGTTCCTGGCGCTGGTGCTACTGCGGACCCGGACCGAAATCCGCGCCCGCCGTCTGAAAGCCCTGCTGAACCGGGAGCGGATGGCATGATGCCCGACCTGGGAAAATACGCCGCCGAGGTGGTCTCGGCCTATGCGGTCTCGCTGGGCCTGCTGATCGGCCTGGTCGCGCTGAGCCTGCGCCGCAGCGCCCGGCTGCGCGACGCGCTGCGGCAGGTGGAAGACCGGCAAAGGAAAACCAATGGCTAGGATGTCTCCCTTGATGGTGGTGCCGCCGGTCCTGTTTGCCGGGCTGGCCGCGCTGTTCTTCTTTGGCATGCAGCGGGACAATCCCGATGCCCTGCCGACGGCGCTGGCCGGAAAACCCGCGCCCGTGGTGCAGGTCACGCAACTGGGCGACAAGCCGGTGTTCACAGCCGAGATGCTGCAAGATCCAGGCGTGAAACTGGTCAACTTCTGGGCCAGCTGGTGCGCGCCCTGCCGGGTGGAGCATCCGATCCTCGAGGCGCTGGCCGCCGAGGGCGTGGTGATCCACGGGGTGAACTACAAGGATACCGATGCCAAGGGGCTGGGGTTCCTGGCCGAACTGGGCGATCCCTATTCCTCGATCGGGGCGGATGGATCCGGGCGCATGGGGCTGGAATGGGGCCTGTACGGCGTCCCGGAAACCTTTGTCATCGATGGTAACGGCCGCATCGTGACCCGCTTTGCCGGTCCGGTGACCGAGCGCGCGTTGGAAAGCACAATCCGACCGGCGATGGAAAAAGCGGCTCAATCCGGGGGCTGAACCGGCGCGATCCTGCCGCGATGATCTCTGTGGAGCGCTCATTCGCCTCCCGCAATCCGCATCTCTGGCCCTGCGACGATCTGGGTGACACTCCTATGTCCAGGCAGCTTTCTGGCTGAGTGCATCCTGCGCCGCGCAGAACGTCTTTGGCGACTGTTCCCGGCAGACCTTCTTGCATGGATATTCCTGGACTGCGTGTTCACCCCGGCACGCTCAAATCGGGATTGTTCGCCGGACGGCACGCCACAACGACCTCGGTTTGGATTTCCCGGGCCCATCGGGGCTCGCACCGTCAAGCACAACGAAAAACGCCCCGGAGATGTCTCCGGGGCGCTTCGTTGTGCGGGGTGCGGATTGGCCGCGGATCAGGACGCCTTGGCGAGGTTGCGCAGCACGTAGTGCAGCACGCCGCCGTTTTCGATGTATTCGATCTCGACCGCGGTATCGATCCGGCATTTCAGCGTGATGACCTTGGTGGAGCCATCCGCGAAGGTGATCGTGCAGGGCACTTCCTGCAGCGGCTGGATCGTGTCCAGACCCGAGATCGACACGGTTTCATCGCCCTTCAGACCCAGCGACTTGCGGGTGTCTCCGCCGGTGAACTCGAACGGGATGACGCCCATGCCCACCAGGTTGGAGCGGTGGATCCGCTCGAAGCTTTCCGCGATCACGGCCTTGACGCCCAGAAGGGCTGTGCCCTTGGCTGCCCAGTCTCGCGACGAGCCCGCGCCGTACTGTTCGCCGCCGAAGATCACCAGCGGGGTGCCGGCTTCCTGATAGGCCATCGAGGCGTCGAAGATCGAGGTCTGTTCGCCATCGGGGCCCTTGGTGTAGCCGCCCTCGACGCCGTCCAGCATCTCGTTCTTGATGCGGATGTTGGCGAAAGTGCCGCGCATCATGATCTCGTGGTTGCCGCGACGCGAGCCATAGGAGTTGAACTCCCGCACCGGCACCTGACGGTCGATCAGGTATTTCCCGGCCGGGGTGGTGTCCTTGAACGACCCGGCGGGCGAGATGTGGTCGGTGGTGATCATGTCGCCGAGGATCGCCAGAACCTTGGCATTCTCGATGTTCGAAATCACGCCCGGCTCCATACCCATGCCCTGGAAGTACGGCGGGTTCTGGACGTAGGTCGAGGTCGCCGGCCAGTCGTAGGTCAGGCTGTCGGTGGTTTCGACGCCCTGCCACTTCTCGTCGCCCTTGAACACATCGGCGTATTTCGACTGGAAGGCTTCACGGGTCACGGTTTCCTCGACCAGATCGGCAACTTCCTTAGAGGTCGGCCAGATGTCCTTCAGGTAGACGTCGTTGCCATCCTTGTCCTGACCCAGCGGCTCGGACGTGAGGTCGATGTCCAGGGTGCCGGCCAGGGCATAGGCCACCACCAGCGGCGGCGAGGCCAGGTAGTTGGCGCGCACGTCCGGGCTGATCCGGCCTTCGAAGTTGCGGTTGCCCGACAGCACCGAGGTCGCGACCAGATCGCCTTCGGCGATGGCTTGCGACAGCTCCGCCTGGATCGGGCCCGAGTTGCCGATACAGGTGGTGCAGCCATAACCGACAAGGTTGAAGCCGATCTTGTCGAGGTCTTCCTGCAGGCCGGCGGCCTCGAGGTAGGCCGACACCACCTGAGATCCGGGCGCCAGCGAGGTCTTGACCCAGGGCTTGCGGTTCAGCCCCAGTGCCGCGGCCTTGCGCGCTACCAGACCCGCGCCGATCATGACGTAGGGGTTCGATGTGTTGGTGCAGGAGGTGATCGACGCGATAACGACCTTGCCCGAGTCCATGGAGTAGTCTTCACCCTTGACCGGCACCTGCTTGCCCATCGGACGCTTGAAGGTCTCGGCCATTTCCTTGGTGAAGGCGGCCTTGGCATTGTCGAGCGCCACGTAGTCCTGCGGGCGTTTCGGGCCCGAGATCGCCGGAACGATGGTGCCCATGTCCAGGTGCAGGGTGTCGGTGTAGACCGGTGCGTAATCGGCACCGCGCCAGAACCCGTTTTCCTTGGCGTAGGCTTCGACCAGGGCCACGCGATCTTCGTCACGGCCGGTGTTACGCAGGTAGCGCAGGGTTTCGTCGTCGATCGGGAAGAAACCGCAGGTGGCGCCGTATTCGGGGGCCATGTTGGCGATCGTCGCACGATCGGCCAGCGGCAGCTTGTCCAGCCCGGCGCCGTAGAATTCGACGAACTTGCCGACAACGCCCTTGGCGCGCAGCAGTTCGACGACTTTCAGGACAAGGTCGGTGCCGGTGGTGCCTTCCATCATTTCGCCGGTCAGCTCAAAGCCGATGACTTCGGGGATCAGCATCGAGATCGGCTGACCCAGCATCGCGGCCTCGGCCTCGATGCCACCGACGCCCCAGCCCAGAACAGCCAGGCCGTTGACCATGGTGGTGTGGCTGTCGGTGCCGACCAGTGTGTCGGGGTAGGCAACGGTTTCGCCGTTCTGATCCTCATCGGTCCAGACGGTCTGGGCCAGATACTCCAGGTTCACCTGGTGGCAGATGCCGGTGCCCGGCGGCACCACGCGGAAGTTGTTGAAGGCGCTCTGACCCCATTTCAGGAAGGTGTAACGCTCCATGTTCCGCTCGTATTCGCGGTCCACGTTCATCTGGAAAGCGCGCGGATTGCCGAATTCGTCGATCATCACCGAGTGGTCGATAACCAGGTCGACCGGGTTCAGCGGGTTGATCTTGTTGGCGTCGCCGCCCAGGGCAACGATGCCGTCCCGCATGGCGGCCAGATCGACCACGGCCGGAACGCCGGTGAAGTCCTGCATCAGAACGCGGGCCGGGCGATAGGCGATCTCGCGGGGGTTCTTGCCACCTTTGGCGCCCCATTCGGCGAAGGCCTTGATGTCGTCGACGGAGACGGTGAAGCCGTCGTCTTCGAAGCGAAGCATGTTCTCCAGCACCACTTTCAGCGCGGCGGGCAGCTTGGAGAAATCCCCGAGGCCTGCGTCTTGCGCGGCGGGGATCGAATAATAGGCGATGGACTTGTCGCCGACGGTAAGGGTCTTACGCGTCTTGGCTGTGTCTTTGCCGACGATGACGGTCATGGAATTGGCCTCCCAATATCTGACGGGCTCTTGCTGATCGCGATCCGCCCCGACGAGTCGGAACGGTGTGGCGCGGGGTCTCGCGCGCTTTGTATACCAATGCACACAATGTGCAACCCTGCCTGAGTGCGACGCATTTTCTCTCGCGAAACGGTGATTGGCTCCCAGGCACCGGCTGGCCTAATGTGCACCCTTACAGCCTGGGGACGAAACGAGACATGATGATGCGGTTGGCGGTTTTGCTGGTGGTGATTTCGGGATGGCTCAGCCCGGTGGCGGCGCAGCCTCAACCCGGCCCGGTGGTGGTGGAACTGTTCACCTCGCAGGGGTGTTCCTCCTGCCCACCCGCCGATGCGCTGCTGATGGAATTGTCCTCGCGCGAAGACGTTCTGCCGCTGGCGTTGCATGTGGATTATTGGGACTACATCGGCTGGCCGGACGCGTTCGCTTCGCCGAAGTTCACCAAGCGGCAGAAGGCCTATGCGCATCAGGCGGGGCGGTCGATGATCTATACGCCGCAGATGATCATCGGCGGTCAGACCGATATTGCCGGGTTCAAACCTGTCGAGACCATGGCCGCGATCGACGCCCACAAGACCCTGTCCAAGCAGGCCGAACTGTCGGTGTCCCGCACCGGGGACCGGCTGGAGGTTTCGATGGCGCCGCACGGCAAGGGGCCGGGTGCGGTGCGGGTGGTGCTGGTGCGCTATACCCCTCACGCCCGGGTCAGTATCCGCGCCGGCGAGAACGCGGGGCGGGTGATGGACTATGTCAACATCGTGACCCAATGGACAGCGTTGGCCGAATGGGAAGGCACGGCGCCCGCCCACCTTGAAGCGCCCTATCAGGGGGACGAGAAAGGCGCGGTGTTGCTTCAGGCCCCGGGTCCGGGTCCGGTCTTCGCGGCGGCGCGCGTGCGCTGAAGCTCGGGCTTCCAGCGCCGATGAATCCATAGCCACTGATCCATGTGCGCACGCACCCGTGCTTCGAGGCTGTCGTTGATGGCCTGTGTCATGGTGATCGCGTCGCTGGGCGGGATCGGCTCTTCGGCAATGATGTCGAAACCGTCCCCGGTGCGGATGCCATAGACCGGGATCAGCAAGGCCCCGTATTTCAATGCCATCTCGGCGGCAGAGGTCGAGGTCGGTGCGGGTTTTCCGAAGAACGTCACCTCGGCCCCTTCATGGACAAATTGATCCAGCAGGATCGCCACGGTGTTGCCTTTGCGCAGGAACCGCAGCATCGCGCCCAGCCCCTTGCGACCGCGCGGAAACACCGGGGCGGCGATACGGCTGAGCACGGTGTGAAACTCGGTGTCCAGCACCGGATCGTCCACCGGGCGATACAGCGCGCCGATCTGGTGTCCGCGTTGCGCAAGGGCGGCGCGGGCGGCGTCGAAATTGCCGAAATGGCCCGAGACCACGATGATCGGCCGGCCTTCGGCGCGGGCCTGATCCAGCGCGGGAAGGCCGGGGCCCTGCATCTGGATCTTGGCGATCCGGTCGGTGAATCTATCCCCCGAGGCGATCTCGATCAGCATCCGGCCCGTGTTGGCCGGGACCGCGCGCGACAGGCGCTTGACCTCGGCGGGGTCGAGATCGGGCAAGACGTAATTCAGGTTGTCGATGACCCGCTGATCGTAGCGCGCGATGGGCGCCACAACGCGCGACATCAGCCAGCCGACCACCGGTCCGCGCAGACCGTAAGGCAGTAGCAACGGCGCGCGTACCAGCGCCAGAATTGCCCAGCGATGCAGAGGGTTGGGCGCGTCGTCCTTGCGGTTCTTCCCCATGGTGTTCCCGATCCGATCCCTGCCGTTGCCGATGCTATACGCGGGTCGGCAGGGCTGGGCAACGGGGCGGCGGCTATCCCTCGGGGGTGACGAGCGTCAGTTCTCCGGCCTGTTCCATATCGCGGATGGCCCCGACCACTGCCGCCATGGCGGTTTCCCCGTCCTCGGGTTTGACGCGGCCCAGATCCTCGGCATCCTCGCGGATCTGTTCCGACATGCGTTTGGACATGGAATTGAGGATGAATTCGGCGGACGCCCGCTCTTTCTCCGAGGCCAGCGCGGCGGCAATCGCCGTCACAAGTTGCTGCTGGTCCACGGCGCGGGTGATCTTGGGCACATCGCGCGGCGTGATCCGGGTTTCGATGTCGTTGAAGGTGAAGATGGCCTTGCGCACCTGCGTGGCAAAGCTCTCGTCTTCCTCGACCAGCCCGTCCAGCACCCGGTCGCGGGTCTCGGCCCGCGAGAAATTCAGCATGGCACCGACCCGGCTGACCGGTTCTTCCTCAAAGGCCTTCAGTTCCGCCGTGGCAATCTCGGTCGCGATGGCATGGCCGATGGTGCGCACGGTTTCAGGATCGACAGCCCCTGTGGTGGAGACCGCGTAAGTGATCCGCCGCGCCAACTCGCCCGGCAGATGGCCAAGGATCGCGGCGGAGGTCGGCACCGGCAGCTTGGCCAGCACCACGGCAGAGGTTTCGATGCTTTCCTTCTGCAGGATCTCGGCGAGATGCGGCACTTCAAGCCCTTCGATCATCTTCCAGGGATCGCCCTGGACCACGACCCCGGTTTGCAGCCGCAGGCGGCGCAGGGCGTCGGGGCTGAGCGCGCCATTGAGCAACTCAAGCGCGTTTTCGATGCCGCCGGGAAAGGCCGCGCCAACATCGTTCACATCCTGGATGAATTCCGCGACCACCGCATCAAGGGTATCTTTGTCGATGCTGCGCAGGGCGCCCATTTCATGGGTCAATTCGATCTGCAACGCCTCGGGCAGATCATCGAGCGAGAATTTCGCCCCTTCTTTCAGCAACAGTCGCACGATCACGGCGGCCTTCTGCCGTTTGGTCAGGACTTGCCGGGGCCGGCGGGCCGGTATGGGCGGGACGCCGGTGGCGCCGGCAACAGGTGACTGGGAAACAACAGGTTGAGACATGAACCCTCCGCGTTCTGCAGGTGGGGCGAGCCTAGTCTCAACAGGTTTAACCTGCCGTTACTTGCGGCAGATAATCAGCTTGTGGTGCCGGGGGTGCAGCGTTGCGTCGCGGAATCCCACGTTGTGCCTTCGGCGCAAGAGGACGCGCGCTGTTCCTTGCCGTGTTGGCAATACTCGGCCACGGCAAGCCCGGGCAGAGTGGCCAGCGCCAAAGCCACGAGGGCGGTCTTGATCTTCATGGTCGTCTCCCATCCTTGAACGAGGAGAAATGTAGCACGAAGGGCGCTGGCGTCCAAATTTCCGCTTACCCGAAGACGCGGCTGAAGATCGTGTCGACGTGCTTGGTGTGATAGCCAAGGTCGAACTTGTCCTCGATCTCGGCCACGGACATCACCGCGGTCACATCCGGATCGCCCTTCAGTTCTTTCATGAAATCAGCGCCTTGCTCCCAGACCTTCATGGCGTTGCGCTGCACCAGACGATAGCTGTCCTCGCGGCTGACGCCCTTCTGGGTCAGGGCCAGCAATACGCGCTGTGAATGCACCAGACCGCGGAACTTGTTCATGTTGGCGATCATGTTGTCGGGGTAGATCACCAGTTTGTCGATCACCATGGTCAGGCGCGCCAAAGCGAAATCCAGCGTGATGGTGGTGTCGGGGCCGATGTTGCGCTCAACCGAGCTGTGCGAAATGTCACGCTCGTGCCAGAGGGCGACGTTCTCCATCGCCGGAACCACGGCCATGCGCACCAGACGGGCAAGACCGGTCAGGTTCTCGGTCAGCACCGGGTTGCGCTTGTGCGGCATCGCCGAAGACCCTTTCTGGCCCTTCGAGAAGAATTCTTCGGCCTCAAGAACCTCGGTGCGCTGCATGTGGCGGATTTCGGTCGCGACGTTCTCGATAGAACTGGCCACAACGCCGAGGGCGGCGAAGAAGGCGGCGTGGCGGTCGCGTGGGATCACCTGGGTCGAGATCGGTTCGACCTCCAGCCCCAGCTTGGCGCAAACGTGTTCCTCGACCGCCGGGTCGATGTTGGCGAAGGTGCCGACCGCGCCGGAAATGGCGCCGGTGGCGATCTCCATCCGGGCTTTCTTCAGGCGGTTCAGGTTGCGGTCCATCTCGGCGTAGAAGCGCGCGAAGGTCAGGCCCATGGTGGTCGGCTCGGCGTGGATGCCGTGGCTGCGGCCGATGCGGATGGTCATCTTGTGTTCCAGCGCACGACGCTTCAAGGCGGCCAGCAGTTTTTCCATGTCGGCGATCAGGATGTCGGCGGCGCGGACCAGCTGCACGTTGAAGCAGGTGTCCAGCACGTCGGAACTGGTCATGCCCTGATGCACGAAGCGGGCTTCATCATTGCCGATGATCTCGGCCAGATGGGTCAGGAAGGCGATGACGTCATGCTTGGTGACGGCCTCGATCTCGTCGATGCGGTCGACGTTGAACTCCACGTCCTTGGCTTTCCAGACGGCCTCGGCGTTTTCCTTCGGGATCACACCCAGATCGGCCTGGGCGTCGCAGGCATGGGCCTCGATCTCGTACCAGATGCGGAACTTGGTTTCCGGGGACCAGATGGCGACCATCTCGGGACGGGAGTAGCGGGGGATCATGGGCGCGCCTTTCAGGAATGTCGTGGAATCGCGGTCTACCTAGACAAAGCCGGACGCGGCGGCAAGGCGGCAAGGGTTCTGTGCCTGCGGCGAATGCGGTAGGGCTGGTGCAGCACAAGCGTGAAAGGCCCCAAGATGGCAAAGCAGTATCCCCGCCTGACCGAAGCATTCAGGACATTTATTGCCCGGCAGCACATTTTCTTCGTGGGCACCGCCGCGCGCGAAGGCCGGGTCAATGTCTCGCCCAAGGGCATGGACAGCCTGCGGGTGCTGGATGACAACCGGCTGTTGTGGCTGAACCTGACCGGCAGCGGCAATGAAACCGCGGGCCACTTGCGCGATACCGACCGGATGACGCTGATGTGGTGCGCCTTCGACGGCAAGCCGCTGATCCTGCGGGTCTATGGCACGGCCCGCGCGATCCATGACTTCGATGCCGATTGGGACTGGGCCTACGGCCATTTCCCGGACGTGGCAGGCGCCCGTCAGGTCTTCGACCTGCGGATCGATCTGGTGCAAAGCTCCTGCGGGATGGGGGTGCCGCTGATGGACTTTGTCGAGGATCGCGTGGACGACCAGCTGGTCGCGCATTTCGTGGCGCTTGGCCCCGAGGGTACCCAGGCCTACCAGGAGCGCAAGAACCGGCAGACCATCGACGGGGCGCCCACGGGGATCAGGCCCGACGCGGGCTGAGGCCGGAAACGAAAAAAGCCCCGGCCAATGCCGGGGCTTTCCTGTTGGTCGCCGGGCCGCCGGATCAGCGGTTTTCCACGTCGATGTAGTCGCGCTCGGTGGCGCCCATGTACAGCTGACGCGGGCGGCCGATGCGCTGTTCTGGATCGCCCAGCATTTCCTTCCACTGCGAGATCCAGCCCACGGTACGCGACAGCGCGAAGATCGGGGTGAACATCGAGGTCGGGAAGCCCATGGCCTCAAGAATGATGCCCGAATAGAAATCCACGTTCGGGAACAGCTTCTTGTCGGCGAAATATGGATCGGCAAGGGCGGCGGCTTCCAGCTCCTTGGCCACCTGCAGGGTCGGGTTGTCCTCGATGCCCAGCAGATCCAGCACTTCGTCGGCCGATTGCTTCATCACCTTGGCGCGCGGGTCGAAGTTCTTGTAGACGCGATGGCCAAAGCCCATCAGGCGGAACGGATCGTCCTTGTCCTTGGCGCGGGCGATGTATTCCGGAATGCGATCCGGGGTGCCGATTTCCTTCAGCATCTCCAGGCAGGCCTGGTTGGCGCCGCCATGGGCCGGACCCCAGAGGCAGGCAATGCCGGCCGCGATACAGGCAAACGGGTTGGCACCGGAAGACGACGCCAGACGCACGGTCGAGGTCGAGGCGTTCTGCTCGTGATCGGCGTGCAGGGTGAAGATCCGGTCCATGGCGCGGCTCAGGATCGGGTTCACTTCGTATTCCTGTGCGGGCACGGAAAAGCACATGCGCAGGAAGTTCGAAGCATAGTCCAGATCGTTGCGCGGATACACGAAGGGCTGGCCCACGTGATACTTGAACGCCCAGGCTGCGATGGTCGGCATCTTGGCGATCAGGCGGATCGAGGCGACTTCGCGCTGCCAGGGATCGGCAATGTCGGTGCTGTCATGGTAGAAGGCCGACATCGCGCCGACGATCCCCACCATGATGGCCATCGGATGCGCGTCGCGGCGGAAGCCCGAGAAGAAGTTCCGCATCTGCTCGTGCAGCATGGTGTGCTGGGTGACACGGCGTTCGAAGTCTTCCAACTGGGTGCCGGTGGGCAGTTCGCCGTACAGCAGCAGGTAGCAGACTTCCAGGTAATGCGACTTGGCCGCAAGCTGGTCGATCGGATAGCCCCGATGCAGCAGAACGCCTTCTTCACCGTCAATATAGGTGATGGTCGAACGGCAGGCCGCGGTCGAGGTGAAACCCGGATCGTAGGTGAAGACGTGGCCCTGACCATAGAGCTTGCTAATGTCAACGGCATCCGGCCCGATGGAAGGCGAGTGAAGCGGCAACTCCAGTGTGGTGTCGCCGAAACTCAGGGTCGCGGTCTTAGTCGTGTCAGCCATGATTGTCCCTTTGTATGACGCGCGGCACGCGCTAGTCGTATCGCTCGTGTCTGTCGGTGACCAAGGCCGGAAATCGGCCTTAGCCAGTCACATCTGCCAGCCGGGCCAAAGTCTCCTCCCGCCCGATGACCAGCATCATGTCAAAAACGCTTGGGGATACAGCGCGACCAGAAAGCGCGGCCCGCAAAGGCTGTGCGATCTTGCCCATCTTGATGTCCCCTGCCTCTGCAAACGCGGCTACAGTTTCCTCCAGCGCATTGCGCGTCCAACTAGCATTTTGCAGATGCGGCGTCAATTCTTTCAGTATACCAATGGATACCGGATCGAGCGCCTTGGACGATTTCGGGTCATGTTCCAGGGGCCGCTTCGCCAGTACGAAATGCGCCTTTTCAAGCAGTTGCGGAATGGTCTTCGCGCGATCCTTGAGGCAATAGAGCGCAGCCCCCAGACCCTCGGTCTGCGCGGGCGTGAGACGATCCGCCCCGGTCACATTCAAATATGCCTCAATTTCATGCAACAGTGCAGCATCGTCTGTCATGGCCATCTGGTGCCCGCAGACGTTTTCCAGCTTCTTGAAGTCGAACCGGGCCGGAGATTTGCCGATTCCATCCAGGTCGAACCACTCCAGCGCCTGCGCCGTGGTGAAGACCTCGTCGTCGCCGTGGCTCCAGCCCAGCCGCGTCAGGTAGTTGCGCATGCCTTCGACGGGATAGCCCATCTTCTGGTATTCATCGACGCCAAGCGCGCCGTGACGCTTGGAGAGTTTCTTGCCGTCGGGACCATGGATTAGCGGGATATGCGCCCAGATCGGCAGCGGCCAGCCCATGGCCTGATAGACCAGCGTCTGACGCGCGGCATTGGCCAGATGGTCATCACCCCGGATCACATGGGTGACGCCCATGTCGTGGTCGTCCACCACCACGGCCAGCATGTAGGTCGGGGTTCCGTCCGAGCGCAGGCAGATCATGTCGTCCAACTCGGTGTTGCGGAAGGTGACCTTGCCCTGCACCTGATCGTCGATCACCGTTTCCCCCGCGCACGGCGCCTTCAGGCGAACCACATAGGGCGCGTCCGGGAAGGTCGCCGGATCGGCATCGCGCCAGGGCGAACGGAACAGGGTCGATTTGCCCTCGGCACGGGCGGTATCGCGGAAGGCGGCGATCTCTTCCTGCGTCGAGAAGCACTTGTAGGCGTGCCCCGAGGCCAGCATCGCATGCGCCACCTCGGCATGTCGGTCGGCGCGGGCGGCTTGGCTGATGACCTCACCATCGTGATCCAGCTTCAGCCAGGACAGGCCCTCCAGAATGGCCTGCGTCGCCTCGGGGGTCGAGCGGGCGCGGTCGGTGTCCTCGATCCGCAGCAGGAACTGGCCGCCGCGCGCCCGTGCGTACAGCCAGTTGAACAGCGCGGTTCTGGCCCCGCCGATGTGAAGATAGCCGGTGGGGGACGGGGCGAAACGGGTCACGACGTGCGGGGCGGTCATCTGGGGCTCCTTGGCTGCTGAGGTGTCCCTTAAAGCGGATGCCGGGGGGGGTAAACCCGCCCGGACCCCGGCGGCGTTAACCGCTTGGCAACCAAGACCGGAAACAGTTGCGGGGCAACGGAGGCGCAAGACCATGACCGGGCGGGCCGGCACGTGACAGGCAATCCGATCGCCGCCCAGATCGCGGCGCAACGCGGGCATCTGTTCCTCTGGGTGCCGGTGGCGATGGCCGTGGGCATCGGCGCCTATTTCGCCGTGCCGGAGGAACCGTCGGGTCTGATGCTGGGCGTCGCCTGTACTTTGGGACTTCTGGCAGCGGTACTGTCGCGGCGCGGGTCCGAAACCAGCGGGCCGCTCTGGGCGGCCCTTGCGCTGATCCTTCTGGCCTTCGGTTGGGCGGGCGCGCGGGCCCATCTGGTGGCCGCCCCGGTGCTGGAGTTTCGCTTCTACGGCCCGATCGAGGGGCGCATCGTGCAGATCGACCGGTCGATCAGCGACAAGCTGCGGCTGACGCTGGATCAGGTCACGCTGGGCGATCTGTCCCACCGTCGCACACCGGCCCGGGTGCGCATTTCGCTGCACGGGCTGCCGCATGACGTGGCGCCGGTGACCGGGCTGCGGGTGATGACCACTGGCCACCTCGGCCCGCCCTCGGCACCGGTGGAGCCGGGCGGCTTCGACTTCCGTCGCCACGCGTGGTTTCAGCAGATCGGCGCGGTGGGCTATACCCGCAACCCGGTTCTGGTCGTCGCGCGGCCGGACGCGCACAGCCCTGCGGTCTGGCTGGGGCAGGTGCGGCTGTCCCTGTCGGCGCGTTTGCAGGCACGCATCCCCGGACAGGCTGGCGCCATGGCCGCCGCCATCGTGACCGGCGACCGCTCGGCCCTGTCGCGCGAAACGATGGATGCCATGCGCAACAGCAATCTGGCGCATCTTCTGGCGATTTCAGGGCTGCATGTTGGGCTGTTGACCGGCGTGGTCTTCGGCGCGGTGCGGGCCGCCATCGCACTGATCCCGCCGCTGGCCCTGCGATGGCCGGGAAAGAAGATCGCGGCGGTTTGCGCGCTGCTGGCCGCCGCCGGATACCTGGCCTTGTCAGGCGGGTCGGTGTCGACCCAGCGGGCCTTCATCATGGTGGCGGTGATGCTGGCTGCGGTGCTGGCGGACCGGCGCGCCATTACCCTGCGCGCCGTGGCACTGGCGGCCACCATCGTGTTGGTGCTCAGGCCCGAGGCCCTGATGGGGCCGGGGTTCCAGATGTCCTTTGCCGCCACGACCGCGCTGGTCTGGACCTTCGGCTGGCTGCGCGAGATTGATCTGCCGCGGGTCTGGCGGCCTTTGCGGGTGATCGGCACGCTGGTGTTGTCGTCTGCGGTGGCCGGACTGGCGACCGCGCCCTTCGCGGCAGCGCATTTCAACCAGATCGCGTCCTATGGGCTGATGGCCAACCTGCTGGCCGTGCCGGTGATGGGCAGCATGGTCGCACCGGCAGCGGTGCTGGCCGGGCTGCTGGGGGTGATGGGGCTGGCCCAGCCGGCTCTGTGGATCATGGGGCAGGGCATCACCTGGATACTGGCGGTGGCCGATCATGTGGCGGGCCTGCAGAACGCTCTGAAATTCGTGCCCAGCCCGCCCGCGTCCTTCCTGCCAGTCTTCGCGCTTGGCGCGCTGTGGCTGATGCTCTGGCGCAGTCGGGCGGCGGTGATCGGCCTTGCGGTGATCGGGCTGGCCTTCGGGCTGTGGAGCCGTGTCGAACGCCCCTTCCTGCTGATTGCCGAAACCGGGGGGCTGGTGGGCGTGATGACCGAGGCGGGACGCGCCCTGAACAAGCCGCGGGGCGATGGCTATGCGGCGCTGGCGTGGCTGGAGAACGATGGCCGGAACCGGGATCGGATTGCTGCCTTCGACCGGGCCCAGGAAAACCTTGACGGCAAGGCCCTGCGGATGCCGCTGGGCTTGGGCGAGATGCGATGGGCGTCCGGGCGCAAGGCAGACTGCGCGCAGGCGCGCGTGCTTGTCACCCCGACGTCGGACATCATCGGTTCCTGCCTGATCCTGGATCCCGATGCCCTGCGCAAAAGCGGGGCGCTGGCGGTCTGGCGGCGGCAGGACGGCTGGCACGTCGCCGCCGCCAAGATCCGGGCCGGAAATCGGCTGTGGAGTCATGCCGGGCAAAAGGATGCGGCACAGGCCACCCAGGTTGTCGACGCGGTGCGGATGGCGCTGAACGCGCCGCCCGGTCAGTAGCTGCGGATCAGACCGACCAGACGGCCTTGCACCTCGACCTGATCGCGCGGCAGGATGCGATCCTCGTACCGTGGATTGGCGGCTTTCAGGGCCACCCGGCCATCGCGCAGGTAGAACTTCTTCAGCGTCACCACGTATTCGTCATGATCCTGAAAGGCGGCCACGACGATATCGCCGTTCTGGGCGGTTGTGCCTTCGCGGATGACGACCACATCGCCGGGGTTGATCCCGGCCTCGATCATCGAGTCGCCATCGACCTCCAGCGCGTAATGCGGCCCCTTGCCTGCCAGCAGGTTCGGCGGCACTGTGATTTCCGCCTTGGCTTCGGAAATCGCGTGGATCGGCCCCCCGGCCGCCACCTTGCCGAGCAGCGGTACAAGGTTGCCCGCGCTGCTTTCGACCGACACCGAGCCGCGCGGCCGAGGCCCGTCAGGCCTGTCGCCGTCAATGACCTTGGGCCGGAAGGACTTGTTTTCAAGGTTTTCGGGCAGCTTCACGATCTCGATCGCGCGCGCCTTGTGGGCCAACCGCCGGATGAACCCACGCTCTTCCAGCGCGGTGATCAACCGGTGGATCCCGGATTTCGAGCGCAAATCCAGCGCCTCTTTCATCTCGTCGAAGGAGGGCGGAACGCCCTCCCGCTGCAATCGCGTGTGTATGAATTGCAGAAGATCCAGCTGTTTCTGGGTCAACATGGGGCTGCTCCGCCTAACGCCTTGAGGACACGTTTCTTTCTGAGATACGTTCTACAGGTGTTCACGTTTTGTGTCAATCACGGGCGCAGTGGAACAGCCTCGATCATTTCCCCGGCCTTGCGAGCGGGATCGCGCGGGGGACGGACGATCAGCGCGTCGGCCTCGGAGAGGATTTTTTGCAGGCTGCTGTCCTGGCTGGTGAAGGGGGTGACCCCCTCCGGCCCCAGCCGCGCCCGCATATAGTGTTCGCGCCCGCCATTTTCGGGCAGATCCACCGCAAGCCGCAGGCGGTGACGCGGCGCGGGTCGCGGCGGTAATCCGGCCAAAGCATGTATCGCCGGTTGCATGAAAATAATCCCGCAAACCATTGAGGATACGGGGTTCCCCGGCAGGCCGATCATCGGGGTTCCGCGCAACGTGCCCGCCATCAGCGGTTTGCCCGGACGCATCGCCACCTTGTAGAAATTACGCGTCAGCCCAAGCTCTGACAGGTCGCGCCCCAGCAGGTCATGATCGCCGACCGAGGCGCCACCGCTGGTCACGATCAGATCGGCCCCGGCGCAGAGGTCAAACGCGGCCTCCAGCGCCTCCATCCGATCGCGCACCACCGGCAGCAACCGCGCCCGCGCCCCGGCCTGTTCCGCCAAAGCGGCCAGTCCAAAGCCGTTCGATGCGATGATCTGGTCGGCGCGCGGCGTTTCGCCGGGCAGAACCAGCTCGTCGCCGGTCGACAGGATCGCGACCTCAGGGCGGCGGGTCACGCGCACCTCGGCCGTATTCATTGCGGCCAGCAGCACCACGTCCATCGGCGTCAGGCGGCGCGCGGCTTTCAGGTGATCTCCGGCCTGGAAATCGCTGCCCAGCGGGCGGACGAAACGGTTCTCCGGGTCGTCTTCCCCAATCGTCACGGTCGCGCCGCCGGCGCGGGTGTCTTCCTGCATGATGACGCGGCAGGTGCCGGAGGGCATCGGCGCCCCGGTGAAGATCCGCGCGGCCTCGCCTGGACCGATGCGCCGCTCCAGCGCATGCCCGGCAGCGGCTTCGCCCACCACGCGCAGGGTTTGCCCGACAAGCGAGCCTGCGTCCGCCACCGCGTAGCCATCCATCACGGCGGCGTCGAAAGGCGGTTGGTCCCGCGCGGCCACGGCGTCTTCGGCCAACACCCGGCCCGCTGCGGCGCGCAGCGGCACGGTTTCCGCAGGCAGGGGGGTCAGCAGGTCGAAAATTCCGGTCAGCGCCTCGGAAACAGAGATCATGCTCAGACCGCCTCGTAGCGTCCGGACTTGCCGCCGTCCTTCATCTCAAGACGAATATCGCTGATTTCCATGGATTTCTCGACCGCCTTGACCATGTCGTAAAGGGTCAGCGCGGCGGTGGAGACCGCTGTCAACGCTTCCATCTCCACCCCGGTCTGGCCCGAAGTCTTGACGGTGGCTTCGATCCGCACGCCGGGAAGGCCGTCGTCCGGAGTCAACTCGACGGCGACCTTGGTGATCGGCAGCGGATGGCACAGGGGGATCAACTCGGCGGTTTTCTTCGCGCCCATGATGCCGGCCAGCCGTGCCACCGCCAGGACATCGCCCTTCTTCGCGCGACCTTCCGTAATGATTGCAAGGGTTTCCGGCGCCATCTTCACGCAACCTGACGCCACGGCCATGCGCGACGTCACCGGCTTTTCCGAGACATCCACCATATGCGCCTGTCCCTGCGCATCGAAATGGGTCAGCCCGCTCATGCGCTCACCGGGTCCGACAGCAGCGCGCGCGTGGCAGCTTCCACATCGTCCTGCCGCATCAGGCTTTCACCGATCAGGAAGGTGCGCACGCCGGTCTCGGCCATCGAAGCCAGATCCTCGCGGGTGAACAAGCCTGATTCCCCGACGACCAACCGGTCATCCGGCACGCGCGGCGCCAGATCGCGGGTGGTGTCCAGCGAGGTCTCGAAGGTCTTGAGATTGCGGTTGTTGATCCCGATGAGGGGCGACTTCAGGTCCAGCGCGCGGTCCAGTTCGGCGGCATCATGCACTTCGATCAACACATCCATGCCCCAGCCGAACGCCGCGTCTTCCAGTTCGGCGGCCTGACCGTCCTCGACACTGGCCATGATGATCAGAATGCAATCGGCGCCCAGACCCCGGGCCTCGGCCACCTGATAGGGATCATACATAAAATCCTTGCGCAGCGCGGGCAGCGAGACCGCGTCACGGGCAGCGGTCAGGAACCCGTCCGCGCCCTGGAAAGACGGGGCGTCGGTCAGCACCGACAGGCACGTCGCGCCGCCGGCCTCATAAGCACGGGCCAGAGCGGGGGGATCGAAATCGGCGCGGATCAACCCTTTGGAGGGGCTGGCTTTCTTGATCTCGGCAATCAGGCCATAGCCGTCCTGCTGCGCCGCCTTCAGCGCCGTGGCGAAGCCGCGCGTGGGGCTGGCGGCGCGGGCGCGGACCTCCTGCTCGGCCATCGACAGGTCGCGCTTGCAGGCCGCCACATGTTCCAGCTTGTAGGCCTTGATCTTGTCCAGGATGGTGGTGCTCATGCCGCAAGCTCCGTTGTGACGCGGGCCAGATCCTGCACTTTCTTCAGGGCCTTGCCGCTGTCGATGCTCTCTTGTGCCATGACCGCGCCGTCTTTCAGGTCGGCAGCCTTGTCGGCGATGACCAGGGCTGCGGCGGCGTTCAGGCAGACCGCATCCCGGTAGGCGCCCGGCGCGCCGTCCAGCAAGGCGCGGAACGCCACGCCATTTTCCTCGGGCGAGCCGCCGAGGATGGCTTCAAAGGGATGTACGGGCAGCCCGGCGTCTTCGGGGTGAAGGGTGCGGTCCTCGATGCGGTCATCTTCCAGCGCGGCGACATAGCTTTCACCACAGATCGACAATTCGTCGGTGCCGTCGCTGCCGTGCACCAGCCAGGCGCGTTCTGACCCCAGCGCCGCCAGCGTTTCCGCCATCGGCCGGATCCAGTCGCGGGAAAAGGCGCCGGTCAACTGGCGCTTGACGCCCGCGGGATTGGTCAGCGGGCCGAGCAGGTTGAACACCGTGCGGGTGCCAAGCTCCTGCCGGGTGGGCATGACGTGCTTGATCGCCGGGTGATGCATCGGCGCCATCATGAAGCAGATACCGACCTGCTCCAGCGCCTTCTCAGTGGCTTGCGCGTCGATCATCACGTTGATGCCCATCTGCCCCAGCGCATCTGCCGCGCCGGATTTTGAACTGAGGTTACGGTTGCCGTGCTTGGCCACCGGCACACCGGCACCCGCCACGACGAAAGCCGTCGCGGTGGAAATATTGAGCGTGCCCATGCCATCACCGCCGGTGCCGACGATATCCATCGCGCCCTTGGGTGCGGCCACCTTGGCGCAGCGGGCGCGCATCACGGCGGCGGCGGCGGCGATTTCGTCCACGGTTTCGCCCCGCGTCCGAAGCGCCATCAGGAAGCCGCCGATCTGGCTGGGCGTGGCGGTGCCGTCGAACAGGGTCTCAAAAGCGGCCAAGGCCTCGTCTGCGGTCAGCGGGCGGTCTGCGGCCAGACCGATCAGCGGTTTCAGAATGTCACTCATGCGGGCACCTTGGCACTGTCGAGAAAGGTTTTCAGCATGGCGTGCCCATGCTCGGAACGGATGCTTTCGGGATGAAACTGCACGCCTTCCACCGGCAGATCGCGGTGGCGTAGCCCCATCATGGTGCCGTCTTCCAGCCAGGCGGTGACTTCCAGACAGTCGGGCAGGCTGTCACGGTCGACGATCAGCGAATGATAGCGCGTGCCGGACAGCGGCGAGGGCAGGCCGGCAAACACGCCCTTGCCCTCGTGCAGGATGGTGCCGGCCTTGCCGTGCACGATCTCGTGGCAGCGCACGACCTTGCCGCCGAACGCCTCGCCGATGGTCTGATGGCCAAGACAGACCCCCAGCAGCGGCACCCCGGCTTGTGCGGCGGCGCGGGTCAGGTCCAGGCAGATGCCCGCCTGCGCCGGATCACAGGGACCGGGCGACAGCACGATGGCCGATGGGTTCAGCGCCAGGGCATCCTCGACCGTGATCTTGTCGTTGCGATGCACTGTCACATCGGCACCCAGTTCGCCCAGATAATGCACGAGATTATAGGTGAAACTGTCGTAGTTATCGATGAGAAGCAGCATGTCCCCGGTCCTTCAAAGCCTGGCACATCTGCCCAGTTAAGGCGCGGGTGGTCAAGGGGGGAACAAGGCGCTACCAGTGAGGACACAGCAGGATCGGAGCACGGGCAGGCGTGGGACGCGGATTTCTGACAGGAGCTTTCTGGGGCGTCATCGTGGGCGGGATCATCCTGTTCACGGCCGCCTTGGTTCTGGAATCGCAGCGTGGCGATGATCCTGTCGCGGTGTTTGAACCGTCTGATCCGATGCCCGTAGATTTCCGGGACCTAGAGCCCCCGCAGGACGTAAGATGGGAGGCCGTGACCGGCGCGCCCGCGAAGGCTGTGGAACGGGGATCTTTGGCCAAGGTTGCGGCGCCTTTAGGTTCGGGTGCCCAAGCCGTGACACTGTCAGATCAGGTGCCAGAACGTCCCGAAGAGCCGCACGTTCTGGAAGCTGGGGTTGGGACTATCGCCGAGGTACTGCCCGCCGCAATACCCCCTGCGGACCCAGAGCCAGTCGCCGTGAATGATGCCGAACCGTCTCGGCCAGACCTTGCGCTACCTGCCCGCCCGGTTCTGGAACCAAAACCCCACGCCACTCCGATACTCGAGATTTCAGCGCCGCAACGGGGGCTGCCTGCGCGCGGGCTGTCACAGGTGGAGATGATTGCACAGGCCCCGGACCCCGTTACGGGTGTGAGCGTTGCGTCATCAGTGGCGGCGGTACCGACATCGGCTGTACCGCAGGTGTTCCGCGTTTCTCTGGCAACCACGCCGAATGTGGATCTGCCTGCGCCAACACCGATCTGGCGGCGGCCGGATGGCCCGCTGGTGGCGTTCATTGCCGAGGGTGCAGGGCGCGCGCTGCCAGACTGGGTGATGAGCGTCGCGGTGCGCGATGCAATCGGGGACGGCGAAGTGCTGGAACGGGTCCGCCTCGACGGTTCCGCGCGAGCCTCACTTCTGAGCGATCCTTCCACGCTGGTGCCGCTCTATCGCCGGTTTACCGAGCCAGGTGCCGTGATGCCCGAAAACCTGCAAGCCTTGCGTCTGCGCGCCCAACGCGATGGCCGCGTGGCGGTTCTGCTGGGCGAGGATCCTGCGGTGTTGCAAGCCGTTGGCGACTGGCTGGCGAAAGAGGGCGCCGGGGTGACCCCGGTGCCCCTGTCCTGGTTGACGCGCTGACCTAGCTGTTGGAGCCGTCGAAGCGCGCGGCATCCTCGGCCGCCATGCGGATCGCCTTGGATTTGTTGACGGTTTCTTGCCACTCTGCCTCGGGATCGCTGTCGTAGACCACGCCGCCACCGGCCTGGATGTACAGGTTCTGATCCTTCAGCACGGCGGTGCGCAGGGCGATGCACATGTCCATATCGCCATTGGCCGCGAAGTAACCCACACCACCGCCATAGATGCCGCGCTTTTCCGGTTCCAGCTCGTCGATGATCTCCATCGCGCGGACCTTGGGCGCGCCGGACACGGTGCCCGCCGGAAGCCCGGCCAGCAGCGCCGACAGGGCGTCGTGATCTTCGCTCAACTCGCCCACCACATTTGACACGATGTGCATGACGTGGCTGTAGCGTTCGATGATGAATTCCTCGGTCGGGCGCACGGTGCCAATCTTCGACACCCGTCCGGTGTCGTTGCGGCCAAGGTCCAGCAGCATCAGATGCTCGGCCAATTCCTTGGGGTCTGACAGCAGATCCCGTTCCAGCGCCTTGTCCTCGGCGGGCGTGGCGCCGCGTGGGCGGGTGCCGGCGATGGGGCGGATGGTGACTTCGCGCCCGAAGACCCGCACCAGAATCTCGGGGCTGGCGCCGATCACCTGGAAGCCGCCGAAGTTGAAAAAGAACATGAAGGGCGACGGATTGGTGCGCCGCAACGACCGATACAGCGCGAAGGGCGGCAGGTCGAATTTCTGGGTCCAGCGCTGTGCCGGGACCACCTGGAAAATATCGCCTGCGCGGATGTAGTCCTTGGCCTTCTCGACTGCCGCTAGATAGCCGTCCTTGGTGAAATTCGACACCGGTTCGGCGCTGGTGGCGGGCGCACCCAGATTGCGGCTTTCCCCCGCAACCGGGCGGGACAGGTCGCGCACCGCATCCATGACGCGTTCGGCGGCCTGGGCATAGGCGGCGCGGGCCGACAGGCGGTCGCGAGTCCAGACCGGCGAGACCACGGTGACCTCGCCCTTCACACCGTCCAGCACCACCACGACCGAGGGCCGCATCAGCATCGCATCGGGCAGACCCAACGGGTCGGGATTGACGCCCGGCAGGTGTTCGACCAGCCGGATCATGTCATAGCCCAAATAGCCGAACAGCCCGGCGGCCGAGGCCGGCAGGTCGTCGGGCATCTCGATCCGGCTTTCAGCGATCAGCGCGCGCAGCGACTCCAACGGAGCGGCCTCCTCGGGCACGAAGCCGTCGCGATCATAGCGGGCGGCACGGTTCAGGCGCGCCTGCGTGCCGCGGCAGTCCCAGATCAGGTCGGGCTTCAGACCGATGATCGAATAGCGTCCGCGCACCTCGCCGCCGGTGACGGACTCCAGCATGAAGGTGTCGGTGCCCGCGTCGCCCAGCTTCAGCATCAGCGATACGGGGGTATCCAGATCGGCGGCCAGCCGGGTATAGACCAGCTGGTTGCGCCCGGCGGCATGGCCTTCCGTGAAAGCCTCGAAGGACGGGGTCAGGCTCATGGCAGTTGCGCGTGCACCGCGTTCAGGGCGGCCTGGTTGATGGTGATCCCGGCGCGGATTTCCATGGCGCGGGCGATCTCGTTCAGCACGTCCTGCGCCATCTGTTCGCTGGCCTGCTGGCCCAGAACCTGGCGCAGCATGGCGGCATTGGGATCATCCTCGGAAGGCGGCAGGATCTCGTCGTTGCGGAGCAGCACCAGTGCTGCGCCATCCTCGATGACCTCGATCTCGCCTTCTTCCAGCGTGAAGATGCGCTCGGCTGCCTCCAGCGGAACCCCTTCGGGGACCGAGGTGCGGGTGATGTTGTTCACCACCAGCGGCTCCAGCCCCAGATCGGTGGCCGACAGGCCCGACGACAGGGCTTCTTCCAACTCGGTCACGCGAACGCGCAGGGCGTCGCGCACGGCGGCCTCGCGGGCTGCCTCTGTGGCCGCATCGATCACGTCGTCGAGCGGTTGCACCGTCGGCGGGATGATCTCATCCACGCGGATCGCGAACAGCGCGCCATCGTCCAACTGCCGCACTTCGGGGAAATCGTCGGGAGTTGCCTGGGCGGCCAACTCGTTGAAGGTCGCATAGGCGGCGATACCTTCCGGCGCCGGGCCGAACCATTCCACCGTGCCCAGCTCCATCGGGGTTTCCGTGGCCAGGTCTTCCAGCGTGGCGCCGCCGGCAAGAAGATCTTCCAGCGGTTCCAGTTCGTTGTCCAGCTGGCTGAGGGCGGCTTCGACCTGCAATTCGGCTGCAAGCAGGTCGCGGGCGTCTTCGAAGGTCGTGCTCTGCGGCGACAGGATGGCAGAGACGCGGAACAGCGCCGGGCCGAGGGTGCTGGGCAGGGGGCCGACCACACCGGCTTCAGTCAGGGCAAACACGCCGTCGGCGGCGGCGCCCAGATCGTCACGGGACACGGCGCCCAGATCCACGTCATCCACGGTCAGCTCGCGCTCGGTCAGGAAATTATCGAACTCGGCGGTGCCGTCTTCGATCGCGGCCATAGCCTCCCGTGCGGCGGTCTCGTCGGCAAAGGCCAGACGTTCGACCAGACGGCGCTCGGGGATGTTGAACTCCTCGGCGCGGGCGTCATAGGCGGCGCGCAGCGTGGCCTCTTCGACCTCGATGGTTTCGGCCAGCATTTCGGGGGTCAGCCAGGAGTAAGTGATCGCCTTGCGCTGGGGCAGGGTATAGGCGTCGATGTTGGCCTCGTAATGTGCCTGAATGGCGGCGGCATCGGGGGCCGCCACCGGGGCTTCAAGATCGTCCTCGGTCATGCGGATCAGGCTGAGCGTCCGGCGTTCCGCGATGAAGCGATAGATCGCGTCGGCATAGGCAGGCTGCGGCGACAGACCCGAGACCAGTGCCGCCTGAAACAGGTTGCGGGCCAGATCCTGACGCACCGAATCTTCGAACTGTTCCACCGACATCTGGTTGCGATCCAGAGCGAATTCATAGGCTTCGCGGTCGAACTTGCCGTCGAGCCCCTGAAAAGCCTCGATGTCGCGGATCTGGCTGCTGACACGTTCGTCGCCCACCGACAGGCCGGCCAGACGGGTGGCTTCATCCAGCGCGGCGGTGCCCAGAAGCCCTTGCAGCACGGCCACGTCGCGGCCTTGTGCCTGAAGATCGGCCATCGAGGCGGGCTGGCCGGTGGCGGCTTCCAGTTCCTGCATGTCGCGCTGCAAGGCGCGGCCATAGGTGTCGATGTCCACCTCGGTTTCGCCAACCGTGGCCACATTGGTGATGGTGCCGCCGAAATTGCCCACGCCGAAGCCCGCGAGCCCGACGATAAGCATCGCCATCAGCACCCAGACCACGAGTTGCGAGGCCTTGCCTTTTTTAGCCATGAGATCTGCCCTGTCTCTAGTGTTCAGCCGGGTGTAGGCCCTTTCGCAGGGGCCAGCAACCAAGTCGTGGCGCCGGGTAATCCGGCGCGGGTGGGGGCGGCGTCAGGTGCCGCGGTAGGGCTCGACGTACTGCAGGGCCATGTCCCACGGGAAGAAGATCCAGGTGTCCTGGCTGACGCCGGTGATGAAGGTGTCCACCATCGGCTCGCCCTTGGGTTTGGCATAGACGGTGGCGAAATGCGCCTTGGGATACATGGCGCGCACAACTTCCAGCGTCTTGCCGCTGTCCACCAGGTCATCGATGACCAGAATACCGGTGCCGTCGCCCATCAGATCCGGGTCCGGCGTGTTCAGCACCTGCGTGTCGCTTTGGGTCTGGTTGTCGTAGCTCTTGATCGAGATCGTATCCACGGTGCGGATGTCCAGTTCGCGCGCGATGATCATCGCCGGGGCCATACCGCCACGGGTGATCGCGACGATGGCCTTCCAGCCGCCGTCCGGGCCGGGGCCGCGCTTGTCCAGCCGCCAGGCCAGCGCCCGGCTGTCGCGGTGGATCTGGTCCCAGCTGATGTGGAACCCTTTCTCGTGTGGCAGACGATCCGTCATCTTCGACCTCCCTTGTCCGGGGTTCCTACCCGGCTGCGAGTTTCACGGCCAGCGCCGCCATCAGCCCGCCGAACAGGCGGTCCAGATGGGTCTTGGCCTTGCGATAAAGCGTCTGGGCCGGTCGCCCAGACATCAGGCGCGACACCGCGATGTACCACAGCGCCTCGTTCAGGAAGACCACTGCCAGCAGAAGGGCCTTGACCCACAGCGCGGTATCGCCCGGCACCAATCCGACGAAGACCGCGCCGAAAAAGACGGCGGGCTTGGGGTTGGCCAGTTGCGTCGTGATCCCCAGCCGGAAGGCCGAGGCACTTCCGCGCACCGGCACGTCGGGTGCGGACTGGGGCAGGGGCTTGCGGGCGTGTTTCCACATCATCACCGCCAGCCATATCAGGAAGGCCGCCCCGGCAAAGCGCAGGACGGTCAGGGCCATGGGCAGAACCTCGAACAGAACCGCCAGTCCGGCCAGTGCCGCGAAGGCCCAGAGGGTCGCGCCCAGACCCATGCCCAGTGACAGCGCCACCGCCGGGCGGAACCCTTCGGCGACCGACACCCGCAGGCACATCACGAAGGCCGGTCCCGGACTGATGGCGGCCAGCAGGTGCAGCGTGGCCACGGTCAGGAAAGCGACCAGCGTCATCCCTTGGCGATGTCCGGCGCGTCGACAGCCTTCATGCCGACCACGTGATAGCCCGCGTCCACATGAAGCACCTCGCCGGTGGTGGCCGAGCCCAGATCGGACAGCAGGTACAGCGCCGATTTCCCGACCTCTTCCTGGGTCACGGTCCGGCGCAGCGGCGCGTTGTATTCGTTCCACTTCATGATGTAGCGGAAATCGCCGATCCCGCTGGCAGCAAGGGTCTTGATGGTGCCGGCCGAGATCGCGTTGACGCGAATGCCGTCCTTGCCAAGATCCTCGGCCAGGTAGCGCACTGAAGCTTCAAGCGCTGCCTTGGCGACGCCCATGACGTTGTAATGCGGCATGACTTTTTCGGCGCCGTAGTAGGTCATGGTCAGGCAGGAGCCACCGTCGGTCATCAGCTTTTCGGCCCGCTGGCACACGGCGGTGAAGGAGTACACCGAGATGTCCATCGTGGTCTGGAAATTCGCCGGGCTGGTGTCGACATAGCGGCCCCGCAACTCGCTCTTGTCGGAAAATCCGATGGCGTGGACCACGAAATCCAGCTTGCCCCATTTCTCTTCCAGCGTCGCGAACAGCGCATCCAGCGAAGCCGGGTCGGCCACGTCGCATTCCAGCACCAGATCCGAGCCGAGTTGCGCCGCCAGAGGCTCGACCCGCTTCTTCAGCGGCCCGCCCTGATAGGAGAACGCCAGCTCCGCCCCGTGCTCGACACAGGTCTTGGCGATACCCCATGCAATCGATTTGTCATTGGCCAGACCCATGATCAGGCCACGCTTTCCTTGCATGAGTTTAGTTGACATTCTTTATTCTCCGCGCACGATAGGGGTTAGGGTCGTTTAGGCGATCAGTGGCGGGGCTTCAAGGCTGTGAAGCGGCAAGGTATTGCCTAGGCAAGTGTGCTAGTATCGTCGGAATTTCGGCGAAAGGTTTCGTGTATGTTCCGTGGGGGGGCGGCCGATGAGTGAAAGGTCCGGCATTTTTTCCGGAGAGGATCCGTTCGCGATCTCGCGCCAGTGGCTGGAAGAGGCCCGCAAGCACGAGGTCAACGATCCCGACGCCGCGGCCCTGGCAACCGTGGATCCCGAAGGGTTGCCCAATGTCCGGGTTGTTCTGATGCGGGGGATCGAGGACAACGGATTTGTCTTCTACACCAACTATCAAAGCGCCAAGGGTCAGGAGATCGCGGCCACGGGCAAGGCGGCCTTCGTGCTGCACTGGAAGTCGCTGAAGCGGCAGATCCGGGTCCGGGGACCGGTCGGCCAGGTGTCGCCGGAACAGTCGGACGCCTATTTCGCTTCGCGCCCCTTGCAAAGCCGGATCGGCGCCTGGGCCTCGGAGCAGTCGCAACCGTTGAAAAGCCGGGCCAGCCTGATGGCCGATGTGGCGCGCCTTGGCTTGAAGCTTGGCCCGCACCCCGCGCGCCCGCCGCATTGGGGCGGCTACAGGATCACGCCGGTCGAGATCGAGTTCTGGGCAGATGGAGAGTTCAGACTGCACAACCGCTTTCAGTGGCGGCGCGAGGAGGAGGGAAGTGGATGGACGGTCACGCGGTTGAGCCCGTAGACTGTTCACCTTGAACGCGTACCGGGATAGGCACTTGGAAAAAGCAGGTTTATAGACCAAAATCAAGTGCCTAGACCAAACGGATAGAAAACGAAGAGTATGCCATTTAGTGATATGAGTTCCGAAGACGAAACCGAGATTCTGATTGGTCAGGTCAAATGGTTCGACCCGGCCAAGGGATTTGGTTTTGTCGTTGCGGATGCGGGTGGGGCCGACATCCTTTTGCATGCAAATGTGTTGCGGAACTTCGGGCAAAGTTCCGTCGCCGACGGTGCCGTGGTCGAAATCGCCGTGCATGAAACGCCACGCGGACGGCAGGCGGTCGAAGTTTTACGGATCGATCCGCCTTTGACCACTGAGATCGAGGCGCATGGCACCTTCCATGCCGAGGAATTTGATGATGCCGAGGCCGGGCCGCTGGAACCGGCGCGGGTCAAGTGGTTCGACAAGTCCAAGGGCTTCGGCTTTGCCAATGCCTTCGGTAAGGCCGGCGACATCTTCATCCACATCGAGGTTTTGCGGCGCTCGGGACTGGCCGATTTGCAACCGGGTGAAGCCGTCTGTGTTCGCGTGGTCGAAGGCCGCCGCGGGTTGATGGCGGTCCTGGTCACCTCGTGGGAATTCGCCCTGCAATCGGGCGAGGAATAGCTCCGATGCGCAAGATTCTGGCCCTGCTGCTGGCCATTTCCATCGCGGGGCCTGCGTTGGCCGATCAGGGGTGCGCGACGGACCGGGTCGATCTGCGCGGCCCCTGGGGGCAGGCGAGCTTTTCCGTCGAGGTCGCCGATGATCGGCAGGAGCGAGCGCAAGGGCTGATGCATCGCAAGTCCCTGCCGCGGTCTTCCGGTATGCTGTTTGTCTATGAGCATCCGCAACGCGTGTCCTTCTGGATGCGCAACACCCTGATCCCATTGGACATGATCTTCGTGGGCGCGGATGGCCGCGTGCGCCGGATCCACGAAAACGCCATCCCGCTGGATGAAACCGGCATCCCCGGCGGCACCGACATTCTGGCCGTGCTCGAGATCAACGGCGGGCTGAGCGGTGTCCTTGGCCTGGCGCCCGGAACCGAGATGCGGCATCCGGCATTCGATCCCGAACACGCCGCCTGGCCGTGCCCGTGATTTGGTCTTTTCATTTCTGACGCCCAGCGATAAGCACTGCCGGTGTCGGGGCGTAGCGCAGCCTGGTAGCGCGACGGTTTTGGGTACCGTAGGTCGCAAGTTCGAATCTTGCCGTCCCGACCATTTTCCACGGCCTTGGCCGGTTGAGCATCCCGCTTGAACCTGCCAGACCGTGGAGGCGCAGACCGCACCCTTTCGCGGTCCGGGCCCGAGTGGCGGAATGGTAGACGCAGGGGATTCAAAATCCCCCGCCGCAAGGCGTGCCGGTTCGAGTCCGGCCTCGGGTACCAGCAGCGTTTGGCTGTGCGCTCGCGCTGCGTGCATCGCGCTGTAAATGCGGTGGTTTTCACTACCCTTGCTCCAAAATGATCGCCAAACGCGCGCATGAACGCGTATCAATCTTCGCAGGATTTACCCATTCGTGCGTAAAGGGGGCGGGATCGCACCGTTTGTGCTGAGCAAAGGCAAATGGCGGGCGCATGTCTGCGTCGACGGGGTGCGTCGGACCCGGCTGTTTCCGACCAGGCGCGCCGCGCGGGACTGGGCTGCCCGGACGGAATACGAGATCCACAACAGCAGCACGATAGCCTCGGGCACGCTGTTCGGCGATGTGCTGGATCGCTATGCGCGCGAGGTCAGTCCCGCCAAGCGCAGCCACGCCTGGGAGGTTCGGCGGATCGAGCGGTTCCGCAGCGATCCCCTAGCTGCCATCCCGATCGGTGAGCTGACGGCGGGCGACATCGCCCTGTGGCGCGGTGACCGGCTGCGCGATGTGTCCGCGGCCACGGTTCTGCGGGACATGAACCTGCTGGGCGCGGTCCTGACGCAGGCCCGGCGCGAGTGGCATTTGATCGAGAAAAGCCCGCTACCGGACGTGCGCCGTCCGAAAGCGGCGCCGCCACGCGACCGGCTGCCCACGGCGGATGAGTTCGAGCGCCTGGCGATCGCGGCCGGGACGGATCTGGCCCGGCCCACGGCGCGCGCGCTCCATGCGTTCCTGTTCGCCTGCGAAACGGCCATGCGGGCCGGTGAGATCGTCGGCCTGACGTGGGGCCACATCGATCTGGAAGCCCGTGTCGCGCATCTGCCCATGACCAAGAACGGCCGGCCGCGCGATGTGCCGATGACCGGGGCGGCGGTAGAGCTGCCGGGGCAACTGCCGCGCTGCGATCCGGTGTTCGGCCTGTCGTCAGCTCGGTTGGACGCGCTGTGGCGGAAGCTGCGCGACCGGGCGCTGGTGGCCGGCCCGCGGTTCCATGACAGTCGTGCATATGCGCTGACCAACCTGTCGCGGCGCGTGGATGTGATGACGCTGACCAAGATCAGTGGCCACCGGGATCTGAAGATCCTCCTGAACACCTATTATCGGGAGACGGCGGCGGATATTGCAAAGAGGCTAGGGTAGGGGCGCTCATGGCGCACTGGGCGGAAACCGAACTTTCTCCGCGCTTGCGGACCGGTTAGTTCAGCAAGGTCTAATCTGCCTAGACCCCTTCAAACCGATCCATCCCTTCTGCTTATCCCCGACCGCCAACGCATCGAGGGCCGCAAATCATGCAGCCCTCGAGTTTCGGTCGGATTGGCGCTTCTTCTTCGTTGGCGCAGGCTCGACACTAGGCCCAGCCGAGTTGACGCATCGCGATCCCGTCGTTCCAGATTTTTGTCAGGTGACGAATTTTGCCACCTTCGAATTCCATCGAGTAGGCGTAATCCGTCGCGATAGTTTTTCCGGTCGGAGGAACCGGGCCGCCCTCGCCGGTTTGTGTGCCGTGGAAGACCGATGTTGCAACCACCGTGCCGCGTTCCTCGTCAGCCGCAAACCCCTTCAGTTCATAGTGCCCGTCAGGCATCGGCGTGAGGATGGCCTTCGTCCAGTTCGTGTATGCCTCCAGGGTCGAGGTGTCGGCGAGGGCATCCGACTGGCAGTCAAAGGATGCGTCGTCGTGGCAGTACTGTTTGCATACGTCCCAACCCTTTCCGGTCTCACAAGCTTCAAAGAACTCACGTGCGGTTTTAGCGATGGTCATGATTCTAACCCCTTGATTTCTATCCGGGAACACCCCGAACATCCTGATGTGAGTTAGGTTTACGGCCGTTCGAACCGTCGAACATCTGCCAGGTGGCATATATCGCGCAAAAAAAATCCTATACCCCTTCCGGATTGTGCCAAACTGTCGGGAGGCCGGGGGGATCAAATTGAAAAGACATACCAATCTGCCGCTGGAGTTGTCTTCGCTTGTGGGGCGCGACGCAGAGCTATCGGAGCTTCGCCAGCTTGTGAATGCCGAGCGACTGGTCACACTCAGCGGCACGGGGGGCACCGGAAAGACCCGCATCGCTAAGAAACTGGCCCGGATGCTGGTCGAGAGCTATCGGCACGGAGTCTGGTTCATCGATCTGACGGGTGTATTTCGGGATAGCGGCGTAGCGGGTGCAGTATCCAGGGTCCTGGGACTTCTGGAGGAAAACCAGATTCCCTTATCCGAGACGATTGCACAGCAACTGAGCGATCAACGGGTGTTACTGGTCCTCGACAATTGTGAACAAGTTCTTGCCGGTTGCGCGGAACTGGCGCAGCAAATTCTCGCGACTGCGCCAGATGTCCATCTGCTGGCCACGAGCCGGGAACCCCTACGTCTCTCAGGCGAATTTATCCATCAAGTGCCACCGCTCAGCATTGAAAGCGGAGTTGCGCTTTTTGAAGAGCGGGCGCGCCAAGCCGGATCTCGATTGGCCGCCGACGGAATTTCTTCCGCCACTGCGCGCGAAATCGTGGCGCGACTGGATGGCATTCCACTGGCAATCGAGTTGGCGGCTGCGCGAACGTCAATGATGGCACCGGCGCAGATCCTTGAGGGCTTGCACAGCCGTTTTGATCTGCTCACAGGCGCGGCGCGGGACGCGATCGGACATCACCGGTCGCTGCGGGCCTCTGTCGCCTGGAGCTATGATCTTATGACACCGGCTGAACGGGCATTGGCGCGACGGCTCTGTGTGTTTCGTGGATTTACACTCGATTCAGCGCAGATTATTGGCGCCGAGGTCGACACAGGAGACGACATCGTACTTGACCTGACCCAACGGCTCGTCGACATGTCTATCGTTCAGGTCGACCATTCAACGCCCGAGCCACGCTATCGCTTTCTGGAAACGGTGCGGGAGTATTTCGTGGAGCGGCTGGAGGCGGCGGGCGAAACAAGCGCGGCGCGAGCGGCGCACCTTGCGCATTTCATAGATTTTGCCGAATACCGGGCGCAAAGGCTGATCCTTGGGGATGGGCCCGAGCTGATGACCCAGATCCAGAGCGAATTCGACAACTTGGAAGATGCGCTGGTTTTTGCGGAAAGTCAGGATGATCCGGCGAGTTTGCTTCGGTTGCTGACGGCCTTGACAGGGTATTACGAGATCTGGGGTCAGCACCAGCATGGAATGCGTTGGTTCGACACGGCCTTGGCAAAGGACGCCGCGTCAGAAGTCTTGACGGCCCGCGCGCTTTGGGGAGCCTCTCACGTGTGTGCCTATGGCGGTCGTATGGATCTCGCTTTTCCAAGAGCCATGCAAGCCCTGGAGATGTCGCAGGAGATTGGCGACAAATGGACCGAATCCCGCGCTTTGGACATCATCGGTTTCGCGCAAGCCGTCTCTGACCCGCAGGGCGCATCGGAATCCCTGAACCGCAGTATCCAACTGGGCGGCGAGATAGCAGACGACTGGGCAGAACCCCACGCGATAAAGATGCTGACCGCCGTCTATATGTTCTCGCATGAGATTGCCGGCGGCAGCAGGTCGATCGAAAAACTGCTCGCCGTCGCCCGCAAACATAAAAGCCGATACCTCACGGCCTGGGCCAATGCCTTGAAGGGATATTTTGCTCGGGACGGCGGTGATCTGGATGCAGCCGAGAAGGCTCTTGGCATCTCAATTGAAAATGCGACCGGTGTGCGCGACCCAGCAACCGGCGGCTTCGCCAAGGTATGGTTCTCAGCGCTGAAGGCGGATCGCGGGCAGGTCGAGGAAGCGCGCAGCGAAATGATCGGCGCGATGAAGACGGCCACCGTCACGGGGACATTTCTGGCGGTCCCGGAAATCATGTTTCAGTTGGGCACGATCGAGGTTGCAGCCGGGCGTCCACAAGCGACACTCGATTTGATCGACGGGCATGTCGAGGCGTTGAAGGCGGCAGGTATACCCGTCTGGGCCGCCCAGTTGGCGATTGCCTCGGCAGCGGCTCAGATTGACCTTGGCGGTCTTGACGAAGCCCAAGCTTTGCTCGATGAGGCCGCCGAAATGTCGGTCTCTCTCAAGAACCCGTTCCTAAATGGGCTGATCGGCTACATGCGAGGACGCCTCGCATTGGCCGGAGGAGATACAGGAAAAGCCGAGGTCGCTTATCATGAGGCACTGGAAATTCAAAGCGATGCCGGCTTGCTGCCGGGATTGCTTCGGACGACGGAGGGGGTTTCCGAAGTTCTGATCGCTAAAGAAAAATACGAAGATGCGGCCCGTGTTTTGGCCTTTGTGGATGCGTCCCGAAGTGACATGCGCCTTGTCCGCGGCAGCGCTGAAATTGAACAGCATGAACTGCGGATTGAGAAGCTCGAAAGAGCACTTGGGGCCGCGCACGATGAACTGAGGGCAAAAGCGGCTAAATCTGATCTTGAGGAGATTATCGGTATAATCTCCCGTATGCGGGGCAAACGGGCGCGGCCATTGATGGGCTGGGAAAGTCTGACGCCGACCGAACGTCGTGTGGTGTCCCTCGCGATAGAAGGTCTGTCCAATCCCGAGATCGCAGAACGTATGTTCATTGCCCGCGGCACCGTAAAGGTACACCTCTCGCACATTTATGAGAAGCTGGAGGTGAGGTCGCGCACCCAGCTTGCTGCAAAGGCGGTCACTGAGAAGTTTTTGACAGATGCAAGACCGACCAAGATAGGCACGCGGAATTCTCGCGGGCAGCAACTGTCTTAGTCAACATTCATGTTGTTTCGCGGATTCTAGCGCTCAGCGAAACCGGTGTTCCTTCAATCGCAGCGAAGGATTTCTTTGACCTGACCTGAGCCCCGACTTCCCTCCAGCTTTTCGGAGAATCCGTCGGTTGGTGCACTGCTCCCCAACCTTGGACCGCCGGAGGCTGGACTTTTCGGGCTGTCTCACGATGACGGGCTGGTGACGCCATCGGGATAATGCATGGCAATCGGGACTTTGTATCCGATCGCGCTGTGGGGTCTGTCCTCGTTGTAGTGTCTGCGCCAATCCTCCAGCTTTTCCCTCGCGACCGCAAGGCTCATGAACCAGTGCGCGCTCAGACATTCGGTCTTAGGTAGCAAATGCACCAAAGGCTTGATTGGCCGTCGGGATGGGAACATGGAGTGAACATCTATTCACTATTAGGTCGCCATGGCGCAGCATTTTCTCCTGTCGGCAGCTGCGAGAACGCTGTCGCTGAAGTCGAGCTTCTCGGAAGGCGAAGAGGCTGCGTATCAACGGTTTTGCCGTTTGCGTTGGCCGGCGACCAACGGGTCGCCGGTCTGCCCGGCCTGTGGGTGCGTCGACGTCTATAACCTTTCGACCCGGCGCCGGTTTAAGTGCGCAGCGTGCCATAAGCAGTTTAGCGTGACCTCGGGGACGATCTTTGGCCTGCTGCCGGTTTCGTGGACGGCAACTTAAGCTTTCATAGCTCGCTCCTCGAAGGTCATAGGACTTAGATAGC